>OY970075.1:830000-1055620 GCA_963705385.1 uncultured Cytophagales bacterium | reverse complement strand
AAGCTGCAAACTCAGGACAGCGGGGCTGTTGCTGGCCTACTTAATAGGCATTGCAATAAGAGGTATAGCCTTTATTTAGAATATTCCATGCATTTGTTGAATTTAGCGGCTTGAAGCAATATATAAGATCAGCTTTAAGAGGTATAGTGTAGGAGGACCAGCAATTGACTAGGCTTTGACAAGATCTCCATGAAACAAAGGTATTGCTGTATTACACTCAAGGATGCCGTCTGCGTCTGGCTTCTTTCTATCGCATTATTGTCTAGCCATCAGGCACGGGCCGAAGAAGCCGAACAAGGGGGTGAGTTTATCATGCACCATATTAACGATGCACATGAGTGGCACTTTGCTACCATTGGTCATATCCATGTCACGCTTCCTCTTCCTGTTATCATTTACGCTCCAGATCAGGGATGGACCATCTTTTCTTCTAGCCGCTTTACAGATGTACACCACTGCCGGTTGCCTTACCAAGGCTATATGCTGGATCATAACGGAAAGGTCATTGCTGTAGACAAGGGCAACGTGTTTTATGACCTGTCCATCACCAAGAACGTAGCTTCCATGTTGGTCAGTGTGTTGATCCTACTGGGCATTGCCCTGACTGCTGCCCGCCACTACAAACGCAGGCCCAACGCAGTACCAAGGGGGTTCTGGGCTCTTTTTGAGTTACTCGTCTATTTCGTAAAAGACGAGATAGCTATCCCTAACATTGGCAAAGAAAAATACCTACGATTCATGCCCTATTTGCTCAGCGTATTTTTCTTTATTTGGCTCAATAACCTGCTTGGTCTGCTACCTGCCGCTGCCAATGTCACAGGCAACATTTCCATTACTTTAGTACTTGCTTTATTTACTTTTGTGATTGCCAATGTTAATGGCAACAAACATTATTGGGGGCATGTATTCAATACCCCTGGTGTGCCCCGATGGCTTTCCCCGATCATGGTGCCTGTAGAGTTGCTTGGTCTATTGACTAAGCCTTTCTCACTCATGGTTCGCCTATTTGCTAACATCACTGCAGGCCACATTATCTTGCTCAGTGTTATTGGGCTTATATTTATTTTGAAAAATGCATGGGTAGGTATTATCAGCGTACCCTTTGGTGCATTTATGTTCTTAATCAAGCTGCTTGTTGCTTTCCTACAAGCGTATATCTTTGCCCTACTTTCTGCCATCTATTTTGGTGCAGCGGTAGAAAGCCAAGAAAAAGAGGAAATGAGCCAGTCAGTGACTTAAGGCTACTATTTGTGTAACAGTATAACACGTAAATTAGACAGCTATGTTAACAATGATTTTACTTCTAGATGCAGGTATAGCACTTATAGGTGCAGGAATTGGCGCTGGTATTGTAGCATTGGGTGCTGCATTGGGTATTGGCAAGATAGGAGGTGCTGCTATGGAAGCTATGGCCAGGCAGCCAGAAGCAAGCAGTAAAATACAAACAAGCATGATCATCGCTTCTGCTTTGATCGAGGGAGTAGCTCTTTTCGGCGTTCTCATCTGTTTATTAATTGCTACCAAATAATCTTTTCACAGTGAGAAGGACGTTGGAATGCTTAGAATAACTTCTTCCAAACGTACATGGTACCAAGTATGATCTCTCATGGATTTAATTACACCTGAATTTGGGCTTATTTTTTGGCAGACAATGACGCTACTCGTCGTGCTGCTGATCTTAAGCAAGTTTGCATGGAAGCCTATTCTCTCTGCTATCAGCGCGCGCGAAGAGGGCATTGAAGCAGCATTACAAGCAGGTGAGCAGGCCAAGCAGCTACTCGCTCAAGTGCAAGCCGATAAAGAGGCACTGTTAAAAACAGCGCACATGGAACGCGAGAAGATCATTGTAGAAGCCATAGTAGCTAAAAATGCAATTGTTGAAGAAGCCAAGGTAGAAGCTGAAAAGGTCAGTAAAAAAGTAATTGCGCAAGCCAGTGCACTTTTAAAAAAGGAGCAAGAGGCAGCCTTCACAGTACTCAAGAACCAGGCAGCTACCCTGTCTGTACAAATTGCTGAAAAGTTGCTAACGCGTGAGCTTCAACAACAGAAAACACAAGAGGAGTTAGTACAGCAGCTCATCAAAGAGGCGCATTGGAATTGAATCCATGAGGATAGAGGTAATTTATGAGTGCTAAGCATGCTTTTACAGTACGCTATTAACGAAACTAGTCAGCGACAAATAATTAGTTCAAGAACGCCTTGCATGGACTTAGTAAGGTGCTTCTCCTCCAGTCACAATGACAAATGTCTTTGTCTGTGCCAGTAAAGTACCCAATCAACACATTATTCAATGAATAGGATAGCACCCCGGTATGCCAAAACTTTGCTGCAACTGGCAGCAGAAAAGAAAGTTCTGGATAAGGTATACGCAGACATGCTACTCGTTGATCAAGTATGTGATGCCAACAAATCTCTGCCAGATATGTTGAGAAGCCCTATAATCAAACATGACAAGAAGTTAGCCGTGCTCCAAGCTATCTTCCGTGCTAAGGTACAGGCGCTAACGTTTAGCTTCTTTACACTAGTAACCCAAAAGCATCGAGAGGCTTTACTGCATGCTATAGCAAAAGCTTTTCTAGAACAATACGACCTTCATCAAGGCTTCAAAAAGGCAACAATTAGCACTACATTTCAACTCTCTGAGGAACTATCCCTTCAGTTTCAGCAGCTCGCACAGCAGATAGTACCTTGCAACAAGGTAGTGCTGCATCAACACATGGATCCATCGCTTATAGGAGGATATGTGCTTCAGGTAGAAGAAAAAAGGCTTGACCAGAGCTTGCGTAAAAAGCTACTTACCTTGAAAAAGAATTATATAGCAGAAGGATACTAAATGTGGCCCTTGGTTACAGACATCCAGACATAGCTGTGAAGTTTATCGCTAAAGACAAACAGTAAGATAGAACAATAAACTAACGATTAGACAGCCAAGCAATAAAGTAATTCCATGAACATACGTCCTAACGAAATAGCTGCCATACTTAGAGAGCAGCTTGCTGGCCTAAAAACAGAAAGTGAACTAGAAGAAGTAGGGACTGTACTGCAAGTAGGAGACGGGGTAGCCCGTATCTACGGGCTGACGAAAGTACAGGCCGGCGAGCTGATTGAATTTGAAAACGACCTTCAAGGCCTTGCGCTCAACCTAGAAGAAGACAACGTAGGGGTAGTCATCCTCGGCAGCACCCAAGGCATCAAAGAAGGGGATACAGTTAAAAGAACGCGACGTATTGGCGCTATCACCGCAGGAGAGGGGATGCTGGGGCGCGTTGTCAATACTATGGGCGAGCCTATCGATGGCAAAGGACCTATTGAAGGAGCATTGTATGAAATGCCTTTGGAAAGAAAAGCTCCTGGTGTAATCTACCGCCAACCTGTGAGTACCCCATTACAAACCGGAATCAAGGCCATTGATGCCATGATTCCCATTGGAAGGGGGCAAAGAGAACTTATTATCGGTGACCGCCAAACTGGCAAGACCACTGTTGCTCTGGATACGATCATCAACCAGCGTTCATTTTTTGAGCAAGGAGAGCCAGTTTACTGCATTTATGTGGCTATAGGCCAAAAAGCCTCTGACATAGCTGGTGTGGTGGCTAAGTTGGAAAAATACCACGCCATGGAATACACAATTATTGTAGCTGCCCCTGCTGCTAGCCCTGCGTCACTTCAATTCTTTGCCCCTTTTGCTGCTGCTGCCATTGGCGAGTACTTTAGAGATACAGGAAGGGCTGCACTGATCGTTTACGATGACCTTTCTAAGCAGGCCGTGGCTTACAGAGAAGTTTCTTTGCTATTGAGAAGGCCTCCAGGCCGAGAAGCGTATCCAGGTGATATATTCTATTTGCACTCAAGGCTTTTAGAAAGAGCTGCCAAGATCAATAACAACGACGAGGTGGCACAACAGATGAATGACCTCCCTCTTTCTCTACAAGGAAAAGTAAAAGGGGGGGGCTCTTTGACTGCCTTACCTATCATTGAGACCCAGGCAGGAGACGTATCTGCTTACATTCCAACCAATGTAATTTCCATTACAGATGGGCAGATATTTTTAGAAAACAACCTCTTCAACTCGGGTATACGTCCTGCCATTAACGTTGGGGTTTCTGTATCTCGTGTAGGAGGTGCTGCACAAATCAAGCCTATGAAAAAGGTAGCTGGTACCTTGAAGCTCGACCAAGCACAATTCCGTGAGCTAGAAGCATTTGCCAAGTTTGGCTCTGACCTTGATCCTGCTACCAAGCTCGTCATTGAAAGAGGACGTAAGAACCAAGAAATTCTTAAACAAGCGCAAAGCTCCCCACTAGCTGTTGAAAAGCAAGTCGCTATTCTTTACATTTCTACGCAAGGCTATTTAGATAAGGTTCCCCTTGAGCACGTTAAGGAGTTTGAAGAGACTTACCTGAATCTCTTGGCCGCACAATGTCAAGATACCTTGGCTAAGATTGCTGCTGGTGAGTGGAACGAAGACATTACCAAAGTGCTCACCAAGGAAGCAGAAAAACTCACTGAGAAGTACCCACCTATACTTCGTCATTAGTATTTGTGTGTCTTCCTGTCACTCATAACTCATAACGCTATTCATGGCCAACATCAAAGAAGTAGTCAATCGGATCAACTCGATAATCTCTACCCAACAGATTACCAGTGCCATGAAGGTAGTTGCTGCTGCCAAGCTCAACAAAGTGCAACAGCAGATCTTACAAATGCGGCTTTATGCAGCACAGCTGGCTGCTATCTTGGAAAACGTTATGGCCAGCACAGAGGAACAGCTTGCCAAACGTTACATACAGAAACGCCCGGTAGAAAAGTTGCTGCTCGTAGTGATGAGCTCAGACAAAGGGCTTTGTGGTTCTTTTAACGCTAATATATTTAGAAAGGTACTAGGCTACAGCCAGGATCCAACGCATAACTTAGCCCCAGCACAAATAGACATTTTACCTATTGGTAAGCAAGCACTCACCTTTTTTGAAAAAAGAGGGTTTAGGCTGGTTAAAGACTACCTAGGGCTCTCCCAGCGTTTAGATTCTGGACACGCTAGCCAAGCAGCTACTTTCCTTATGAATGCTTTTTTTCAACACAATTATGACCAAGTTGTATTGGTCTACAACGAGTTCAAGACCGCTGCTACCCAGGTAGCCATTGCAAAGCAATTCCTACCCATTGTCAAGTCAAAATTCCTACCCATTGTCAAGTCAGATAAGAACGGATCTAAGCAGGAGGTACAAATAGATTACCTCTATGAACCTTCTCAAACTGCATTAATGGAAGCACTGGTACCAGAATTATTAAAGATTCAGTTTTACAAAGCACTCCTTGAATCTAATGCTTCAGAGCATGGAGCCCGGCTGACGGCCATGAGCAAGGCTACAGACAATGCCAAAGAGTTGCTTAAAGCACTGCGCCTTACTTACAACAGGTCCCGCCAAGCAATCATTACTAGAGAAATTTCTGAAATTGCAGCAGGAGCAGAAGCGCTTCCCAGTTAACAAATAACTTCTTACCTTTAAGTAAGCAAAAGTGCGCTCATGCAAGCAAATTTGCTTACTTCATAGGAGCTTGTGCTTGTCTGTTTTGTATGCCTCTACTTTTTGCCGAGTATTATAGCTTACAGGAGAAAAAAATTTTGCTTCTATATTTGTCCTAAACTTCTTTCTAGGAATCACACGTTTTTTGGGTTGTAGCATTGGCCTAGGCTTTGAAGGAAAAGCAAAAGTCTTGATACTATAAGGAAAAGGTATATGAGTCTGGTTTGGCGCAAGCCGCTGTTTTCGCTTTATCCAACATAGTTTCCCCCTACTGCATCATAGGGTGCATCAGCCAATCGCTCAAACATTGCTAAAGTCTTAGCCTAGTAAGCTAATCAATCTCCTAAGGCTTTCCTCTGCTTCTGCAGTCGCGCTGTGCTAGGATAGGACTGGTGCTTGAGGGTCAGATTTGATAAGCTGCAAAGGACTAATAGTACCACGGAGCATCATCACTTGGTGTGCAAGCTATTAACCCCACAGCGCTCAAACATTACTAATACAAGCCCTACTTTTTGTTCACTAGTTTTACTGAAACTTTTTTGCAGTCAGCAGGAGTTTGTAGAAATTTTTCCGTTGTCTGGTCAAAGGGATTGCTAACTTTAGGCACTTTGGTAGGGACGGGATATCAGTTCTTTTGTATTAGCACAAGGAGGCCCTCCTTATAAATTGAGACACCAAGTGCAGCCCTACGCATCTAGCAGAGATGTAGCCTCTTATAACCACCAACAAAGCCCACTGACCTGCTAACTGCCACAAGCAATGCAATCATCAGGGTTGTCTAGCGCGCAGACTAGCGCTGCTTGCTCTTGCTGGGATGTTGCGGTGAAGACCGCAGCAGATGCGCTCTCCTGTTGCTTTGGGACTGTAAACTTGATAGCATCTGCAGCGGATTTAGTCCTTAGATAGTACATACCTGTTTTGAGGCCCTTTTTCCAAGCATAAAAATGCATGGAGGTGAGTTTGGCAATACTAGGCTCCTGAATGTGGATGTTAAGGCTCTGGCTCTGACAGATATAAGCACCTCGGTCGGCTGCCATATCGATGATAGCCCTTTGGGATATTTCCCAAACAGTTCTGTAAAGTTCTTTGATGTGCTGCGGAATACTTGCTATGTGTTGTACAGAACCATTGGCAGCGATGAGTTCATTTTTCATAGAATCATCCCACAAGCCTAGTTGAATAAGGTCTTTTAACAAGTACTTATTCACTACAATGAACTCTCCGGAGAGCACTCTTCTGGTATAAATGTTAGAAGTGTAAGGCTCAAAGCATTCGTTATTGCCCAGTATCTGCGAAGTAGAGGCTGTAGGCATGGGCGCTACGAGTAGAGAATTGCGTGCTCCATACTTTTGCACTTCTTTTCTTAGGCGTTCCCAATCCCATCGGCCAGAGCTAGGTGCTACCCCCCACATGTCAAACTGGAAGATACCTTTGGAAAGTGGTGAGTCCTCAAAGGTTTCATAAGGACCGTGTTGTTGGGCCAGCGCTTTAGAAGCTGTCATGGCTGCAAAATATATGGTCTCAAAGATTTCTTTATTCAGACCGCGTGCTTCGGGAGATTCAAACGCCATGCGTAACTGTAAGAAAGTGTCTGCAAGGCCTTGCACTCCAATGCCAATTGGCCGGTGCCTTAAGTTAGATTTTTTGGCTTCTGGTATAGGATAGTGATTAACATCAATGACTTTGTTGAGGTTTTTGGTCACAGTATAGGTGACGTCATATAGCTTTTGGTGGTCAAATAAACCTTGCTTGTTGATAAATTTGGATAATGCAATAGAGGCTAGGTTGCATACAGCCACCTCGTCAGGAGCAGTATATTCAATGATTTCAGTGCACAAGTTACTGGACTTGATAGTGCCTAGGTTCTGCTGATTAGACTTGCGGTTGGCCGCGTCTTTGTAAAGCATGTAGGGTGTCCCTGTCTCAATCTGTGCTTCTAAGATTTTAAACCAGAGGTCCTGGGCCTTGACTGCTTTCCTGGCCCTGCCCTCACGCTCATATTTCTGATACAGCCTTTCAAACGCTTCTCCATGGCAGTCTG
The DNA here is from genome assembly GCA_963705385.1 of uncultured Cytophagales bacterium. Taxonomy (GTDB): domain Bacteria; phylum Bacteroidota; class Bacteroidia; order Cytophagales; family Amoebophilaceae; genus MFD02979-c5. The sequence continues at coordinate 1,048,054 of OY970075.1, read as the reverse complement.
CTAATCCAGGAGCCTCTTTAGGACAAAACAGAGACCAGTCTTCGTTGTTTTCCACACGCTGCATAAACAGGTCTGGAATCCAGAGGGCATAGAAGAGATCTCGCGCACGTAGCTCCTCTTTGCCGTGGTTTTTCTTCAGGTCCAGAAAAGGGAATATGTCTGCATGCCAAGGTTCTAGGTAGATGGCAAAGCTTCCTTTGCGTTTACCTCCACCTTGGTCTACATAGCGGGCTGTCATGTCAAAGTTCCTAAGCATAGGCACAATACCATTGGAAATGCCATTGGTACCTCTAATGTAAGCGCCTGTGGCACGGATGTTATGGATGCTTAGCCCAATGCCTCCTGCTGCTTGAGATATCTGAGCGCACTGTTTGAGCGTGTCGTAGATACCTTCAATACTGTCTTCTTTCATAGTTAGCAAGAAGCAAGAAGCAAGCTGAGGCTTAGGCGTACCTACATTGAACAGGGTAGGGGTGGCATGGGTAAACCACTTCTCAGACATCAGGTGATAAGTCTCAATAGCTGCCTCAAGGTCTCGTTGATGAATGCCTACTGCCACGCGCATGAGCATGTGCTGCGGGCGCTCGGCCACTTTGCCATCGAGCTTCATCAGGTAAGAGCGCTCTAGGGTTTTAAAGCCAAAGTAGTCGTAGTGAAAATCACGTTCATAGTCGATAGTGTTATCGAGCAGGGCAGCGTTTTCTTTGATGACGCTGTAGACTTCTTTGGAGATCAAAGATGCATTTTCTTCTGTTATAGGGTCTACGTACGTGTAGAGCCTTTTCATGGTGCTAGAAAAGGATTTGCTGGTAACCTTGTGTAAGTTAGAGATAGCAATCCTTGCTGCTAAAACTGCGTAGTCTGGATGGTTGGTTGACATAGAGGCAGCAATCTCTGCAGCTAGGTTGTCAAGCTCTACCGTAGTAACGCGGTCATAGAGGCCTGCAATTACTTTTTTGGCAATATTTACAGGATGGATGTAGTCTAAATTCAGACCATAGCAAAGGTTCTCAATCCTTGCGGTAATCTTATCAAACTTGACTGATTCTAACCTTCCGTCTCTTTTTATGACCAGCATAATTGGTAGGTTAAATTAATGGATGAGCGGTTTGTAATTGGCTTGATGTGCTAAAATTCCTCATCTAAAGTAAACTTTGGGTTGTCTTTATCAGCTTCTTTCTTCATGACACCAGATTTTTGGTACTCTCCTACACGCTTTTCAAAGAAGTTAGTTTTGCCTTGCAAAGAAATCATCTCCATAAAGTCAAACGGATTGGTAGCATTGTACACTTTAGGGCAATTGAGTTCTACCAATAGCCTGTCTGCTACAAATTCAATATACTGACTCATCAGGCCTGCATTCATGCCAATAAGCCTAACAGGCAGGGCATCAGTAACAAATTCTTTTTCAATGGCTACGGCGTCGGTAATAATGCTAGTAACCTTTTCTACGGACAGCTTGTTGACGAGGTGGCGGTTGTAGAGCAGGCAAGCAAAGTCGCAATGCAAGCCTTCGTCACGGGAGATGAGTTCATTAGAAAAACTCAGCCCAGGCATAAGCCCTCGTTTTTTTAGCCAAAAGATTGAGCAGAAACTTCCAGAAAAGAAGATCCCTTCTACTGCTGCAAAGGCAATGAGCCGTTCTGCAAAACTTGCCTGTTGAATCCAGCGTAATGCCCACTCAGCTTTCTTTTTCACGCATTCTAGCGTCTCAATAGCATTAAAAAGCTTGTTTCTTTCCTGTGGATCTTTGATATAAGTATCAATAAGCAGTGAATAAACTTCTGAATGAATGTTCTCCATGGCAATCTGAAAGCCATAAAAGAATTTCGCTTCAGTATATTGTACTTCTGATACAAAGTTTTCTGCCAAGTTTTCATTGACAATGCCGTCGCTAGCAGCAAAAAAGGCCAGTACATGAGAGACAAAATGTTTTTCACCCTCGTTGAGGCGTTCCCAGTCTTTCAGGTCTTGGCTTAGGTCAATCTCCTCTGCTGTCCAAAAGCTGGCTTCCTCCTTTTTGTAAAATTCCCAAATATCATGGTGATCAATGGGAAACAATACAAACCTGTTCTTATTTTCCTTGAGTATAGGCTCTTCTACAATGTTTAGGCTACCTTGCATGGATGTTCTCGTTTTAATTTGCTTTGATAAATACAATTCTCTTATCAGGACTTAGAAGATAAACGCCTGCTGCTGCGCAAGGGTTATGGGAGTTATACACCTGATCGAAAAATTAGGAGCTTCAATGGTAACGGATACAAACCTAACAAAGCGCCTTGAAAGGTCAAAGGCATTTAAGATAAGGCAGGAAAAGTTCAACCATAAGCCTTGGAATTGAGCGCTTATTAAGCTCGGTCGTGATAAGTTTAAATGTAGTTACGGGGTTACTAGAGAATGGTCTCATAGCTCCTCATGGGTTGTTGAGCACCTTGACCGTCCCAGGGATTTTCTGGCGCTTCGGTTCTTTATTGAAATGTATAGCGATTTGTAGGACTTGTCCAAAACACAAAACGAGTTTAAAAGCCTTAACAGGATTGTACAGCAAGCATGATGCTAAAAGGTCTTAAATATTTGCTGGTCTAGAAGTAAAGTATTAGATTTGCAGTCATTTTAGTCCTTACCTCCTTACTTTCATACTATGTACGCGATTGTAGAGATTGCTGGGAAGCAGTTCAAAGTTACGCAAAACCAACAACTATATACCCCTCAGCTCAGCGTAGAGACAGGGGATTCCATCATCTTTGATAAGGTTTTATTGATAGATGACAATGGCAACGTGACTGTGGGTGCCCCTACTGTAGAAGGTGCTAAGATAACAGGCAAAGTGCTAAACCATGCCCAAGGAGACAAAATTATTGTTTTCAAAAAGAAACGAAGAAAAGATTACAAGAGAACCCAAGGACATCGCCAAGACTACACCAAAGTTCTCATAGAAAATATTGTAAAGTAAATCGTTATGGCACACAAAAAAGGCGCAGGAAGCACTCGTAACGGAAGAGAATCAGCAAGTAAGCGGCTAGGAGTTAAAAAATTTGGTGGCCAACATGTTCTTGCAGGCAACATCATTGTCAGACAAAGAGGCACCCAACATCATCCAGCAAGAAATGTAGGGTTAGGAAAAGACCACACCTTGTATGCACTGGTAGCGGGTACTGTAGCCTTCAAAAAAGGTAGAGAAGGCCGGTCTTTTGTATCGGTGGTATAAGCCAAGCCTGTTTTGGCACTCATGATTTTAAAAACACTCAGCGTACACTCATCGTAGCAGACGAGCTCTGTTAAAGACGAAAAAAATGGCATTAAAAATCAGATTATTAAGGAGAGGGCGTAAAAAATTGGCCCTCTATGATATTGTAGTAGCAGATGCAAAGGCTCCTAGAGATGGTCGTTTTGTTGAAAAACTGGGTAGCTACAATCCTAATACCCAACCTGCTACTACCGTGCTTGCAGAAGAAAATGCATTCCAGTGGTTGCTCAAAGGTGCCCAGCCTACCAACACAGTCAAGAATATCTTATCTGCGCAAGGCGTGCTGCTTAGGAAGCATCTTCAAATAGGCGTAAATAAAGGGGCTATTACACAAGAAGCAGCAGACAAAAAGTTCGAAGTTTGGAAGCAAGCAAAGGAAAGCAAACTAGCAGAAAAACCTGATCAACCTGTCCAAGGAAGCCAGGTAAACCTGACCCCTAAGGGACAAAAAGTTGCCTCAGTAGCTAAAAAAGAGGCATTACCTCAACCTGAACAAGTACCCCAAGTCACTGCAACGCCTGAGATAGATGCACAACCTGATTTACAACAGGAGAATACACCAGCACTGGCAGATAAAAACGAACAATAAGGATAGCGTACTAGTTAGCAGGTATGCATTAGCTAACTTCTAGACTGTAGCTTAATTGTATGATAGGGCCTGTGCTTTGCTTGGTTAGCACGGACTATTTCTATAGATTCGCAGTCTTAGATGAGACCATAAATACCATCAACCCAAAAATCCCAATGCAATGCTGACCATACAACAACTTGTCAGAAACGGTAGGAAAAAGCTGAGTAGTAAATCTAAATCACCTGCCCTAGCTAGCTGCCCACAGCGCAAAGGCGTTTGTATCAAAGTGTACACTACTACCCCCCGAAAACCCAACTCAGCGATGAGAAAATTGGCTAGGGTAAGGCTTACTAGTGGCAAAGAGATACTTGCTTATATTCCTGGAGAGGGACACAACCTACAAGAACACTCTATTGTATTGGTCAAAGGTAGAGGCCCTAAAGACTTGGCAGGAGTAAAATACACAATCATTCGAGGTGCCTTAGACACTGCTGGCGTGCAAGGAAGAAAAAATGGCCGTTCTGTCTATGGAGCAAAAGCACCGAAGAAATAATCTTATTATCCATGAGTTGTCGACCATGGTTTATCGAGCAATTAAAGTAGTAAAATGAGAAAAGGACAAGCCAAAAAACGACCCATCTTACCTGACCCTAAATACAAAGACTCTCTTGTTGCCAGGTTTGTAAACTGCCTGATGAAAGATGGAAAAAAAAGTCTGGCCTATTCGATATTTTACGAATCCATCGATAGGATAACAGAGAAGACCGGAGAAGAAGGTCTAGCTGTATGGAAGCAAGGTTTGAGCAACGTAATGCCTACCATTGAAGTCAAAAGAAGAAGGGTAGGAGGTGCTACCTTTCAGGTACCTATAGAAGTTAGGTCAGATCGCAAAGTCTCTTTAGGCATCAAATGGCTCATCAGCTGTACAAAGGCTAGAGGAGAAAAAACTATGGTAGATAAGCTAGTCAACGAAACCATTGCTGCTTCTAAAGGAGAAGGAAATGCAGTTAAGAAAAAGAACGACACCCATAAGATGGCTGAATCCAACCGAGCATTTTCACATTTTAGATTTTAATAATGAGCAAAGACCTAAAGTTTTTAAGAAACATAGGCATCATGGCTCACATCGATGCCGGTAAGACCACCACCACAGAACGTATCCTCTACTACACAGGCCTTACCTACAAGATCGGTGAAGTACACGAAGGGGGGGCTGTCATGGATTGGATGGAGCAAGAGCAAGAGAGGGGCATTACCATCACTTCTGCTGCTACTACTACTTTTTGGAAATATCCTACCTCCCAAGGCAATACTACTAATGAAACTAAAGAGTACAAAATCAATATTATCGACACCCCTGGCCACGTTGACTTTACCGTTGAGGTAGAGCGTTCCCTGCGTGTGTTAGATGGCGCTGTAGCGCTTTTCTGTGCTGTATCAGGAGTAGAGCCGCAATCAGAAACTGTATGGCGGCAAGCAGATAAGTACCATGTGCCCAGAATATGCTTTATCAACAAGATGGATAGAGCCGGGGCAGATTTTTTTAAGGCCATAACAGAGATTCACGAAAGACTGGGTGCTAACCCCGTGCCTCTACAGATTCCTATTGGTAGCGAAGATAGCTTCAGAGGGGTTATTGACTTGATCACTAACCAAGCTATCCTTTGGAATGAAGAAGATTTAGGCATGACTTACCAAGTTGAGCCCATCCCAGAAGATCTCATAGAAACAGCAGCAGAGTGGAGACAAAAGCTAGTAGAAAGTGTAGCAGGGTATGATGACGCCCTGTTAGAAAAGTTCTTAGAAGATGCTGACAGTATTACCAAAGAAGAGATGATGAGTGCTATCCGAAAAGCAGTCATAGACCTATCTTTTTCTCCTGTCCTTTGTGGATCTTCCTTCAAAAATAAAGGCGTACAAGCACTTTTAGATGCGGTTTGTGCTTACCTTCCCTCCCCAATAGACCTCCCGCCCGTCCAAGGTGTCAATCCTGATAATGGAAAAGAAGAGACTAGAAAACCAGATTCTCAAGCGCCTTTTGCAGCCTTGGCCTTTAAAATTGCTACGGACCCGTTTGTAGGTAGACTTGCATTTATGCGCGTCTATTCTGGCGTCCTTGAAGCTGGCTCTTATGTATACAACAACCGAACTGGTAAAAAAGAACGCATCTCTCGCCTGATGCAAATGCATGCCAACAAACAAAACCCTATTGACAAGGTGGAGGTAGGTGACATTTGTGCTTGCGTAGGCTTCAAAGACATCAAAACAGGAGATACACTCACGGATGAGAAAAACAAAATCATCTTAGAATCTATGTCCTTCCCAGAACCCGTCATTGGCTACTCTATCGAACCGAAAAAGCAAGCTGATGTGGACAAGCTGGCTATAGCCATTACTAAGCTTGTAGAAGAAGATCCTACCCTAAAAGTAGAAAGCAATGAGGAAACTGGTCAAACCATTATGAAAGGCATGGGTGAGCTCCACCTGGAAATCATCATTGACCGGCTTAGAAGAGAGTTCAACCTTGAAATCAACCAAGGTGCCCCACAAGTAGCTTACAAAGAAGCATTGACCAGCCATGTAGAGCACAAAGAAGTGTACAAAAAGCAATCAGGCGGTAGGGGTAAATTTGCTGACATCGTCTTTGAGCTAGGCCCTAGAGCAGATGCAACCCTTGGCTTAGAGTTTGTCAACTCAGTTGTAGGAGGAGCCATCCCTAAGGAGTTCATTCCTGCTGTTCAAAAAGGCTTTGAGTCTGCCATGGCCAATGGTCCTCTGGCTGGCTACCCTATAGAAGCCATAAAAGTCAGGCTGGTCCATGGTTCTTTCCATGAAGTAGACTCAGACTCGCTCTCCTTCGAGGTAGCAGCAAGGATAGGATTTAAAGAAGCTGCTAAAAAGGCAGGTCCAGTATTGATGGAACCTATTATGGCTGTAGAGGTAACTACTCCTGATGAATTTACAGGAGCAGTTACAGGCGACCTCAACCGGCGCCGAGGTATTATGAAAGGCATGGAAGTCAAGGGAAATGCACAGGTTGTCAAAGCAGACCTACCCCTAGCAGAGCTTTTTGGGTATGTGACTGCGCTTCGTACTATTACCTCAGGACGTGCAGCAGCCACCTTAACTTTTTCGCATTACGAAAAAGTGCCTAAAAACTTAGCAGATAACATTGTAGAGAAAGCAAAAGGAGTAGCAGCAAAATAACGAATCCATGAACCAGAAAATCCGCATCAAACTTAAATCTTACGATTACAATCTGATTGACAAGTCTGCTGAAAAGGTTGTTAAGGCTGTAAAGGCTACAGGAGCTATTGTAAGTGGACCTGTACCATTGCCCAGCAAAAAAGAGATTTATACTGTACTACGTTCTCCACATGTAAACAAAAAGTCTAGAGAGCAATTTCAGTACGCTACTTATAAGAGGCTCATAGATATTTATCCTACCAGCCCTAAAGCTGTAGATGCACTCATGAAGTTAGAGCTCCCCAGTGGTGTAGAAGTAGAAATTAAAGCTTAGACTATATTTAGATACTGCACTCTCTACTACCAATTCCCACTTGGTATCCTATCTAAGTTTGAGAAAAGCCTCTGCTTATTTTCTCTAAATTTGTAACAACAACCGTTACAACCAGCATTAAGTTTTATACTAAGCAAAATACAACCTTGCTGTTGCTCAAAAATCCCTCTTGACTATCCTTGAAGCCTAGGCTGCCATCTCTTGTAGGGATACAAAAACTGACAGCTTCCCACCTGAAGAGCAAAGCAATCAAACTACCAAGACTATACTCCCTACCCAATTTTCAGAAAGAAGGGCACAAGGCCTTAAAAAGCTGGCCCCATAACTAGGCAAGAGTAGCACGTACCGTTACCGCAGTGTTCTAATCATTTCCTTTTTTCCAGGAGGGCCAGGAAGCGTTTCTAGGTGCATACCCAGCTGTTGGAGGTTGCGTTTAAGTTGACCTTGCGCACAATAGGTAACCAAAACCCCTGGAATTTTCATTGTCTGCGTTATTTTTTGGAGCAAAGCAATTGTCCACATTTCAGGCTGTTTGCTAGGTGCAAAAGCATCAAAATAGATAAGGTCAAAGCTGTTGGATGGAGCAGAGAAATCCTCTAGGCAAAGCCCTAGCTTTTGAAAAAGGAAATAATCTGACAGCTTAGAAAAAGATGTAGCCTTAGATTGATGTAGCATGGCAAACTTCACTTGTAAATCTTTGTAAGCAGTGTTATAGCTCCCAACTTGAGCAAGTTTTGCAGCGTAATTAAGGCGCTGGACATAAGTCCAAGGGATAGGAAAAGGTTCTAGGCCCGTATATTCTATCAAGACTTTTTCTTTGGAGGAGGTCAAAAAAGTGAGCAGCGCATTTAATCCAGTTCCTAACCCTACTTCTAGGATTTTAAGCCTAGGTTGGCGTTGCTTTTCGATCCAGTAGGACAACCCATGCTGAATAAAGACATGCTGCGCTTCCTGGATAGCACCGTATGTAGAATGATAAGTTTCATCCAGCCCAGGAACGTATAAACTGTGCGAGCCATCTTGTGTGGTAATGAGTTGAAGTTGTTGCATTAGGTTCAAGTCTGCCTACTTCTTGCGCTTATAGTAAATTGTAGAGCAGTTTTCAGGCTTTAAGATGCTTTGCGCTGTACGGGTTACTGCTTCTGAGGTAACCTCAAGGAGGTCTACAGCTTCTTGATTGACTAGGCTAGTATTTCCTAGTAACGTAGCCATGGCCAGCTCTTGTGCGCGATGTAGCAGATCAACTTCTGAGTACACTTTGTGTGTTTCAATGTGGTTCTTGGCTTTGTCTAGCTCTTGTGTTGTTACGAACTGATTTTGCATAGCCTCGATGATTGTTTGTATTGCTGTTTCAGCTTTTTCAAAAGAAACACCGTCATTCAGGCTACCACTGATGACCAATAAACCTGGATCAACAGACTCGGTTGTATAAGCTGCAATGGTATTGAAATACTGCTTTTGATCAACCAGCTCCTCATACAGTCTAGAAGACCTGCCTCCTTCCAGAATGGTGACTATCAACTCAACTGCATGGTAGCTTGGAGATAAACGTCCTCCTACATGGTAGGCTTTGTAAAGGGCATTGAGTGGAACGTCAGCAGCTACATCAAAGCTTCTAGGGGACCTCTGGGGGGGTTCCTGGAGTAAATTCCTTTGGTGTGTTGGGCCAGCAGGAATAGGCGAAAACCACTTTTTACTCAGCTGCTTTACTTCCTCTAGCTTTACACCGCCTGCCACTACTAATACAGCATTGTTTGGTAAATAAAACCTAGAGAAAAAATCTTGCACATCTTTCATAGTGAATTGTTCAATGTGACTAATGTCCATACCAATCGTAGGCCAGCGGTAAGGATGGGTAGTATAAGCTAAAGCACACAATTTTAGCCATGCATCTCCATAAGGCTGGTCCAGGTACCTTTCCTTAAACTCCTCGATAACTACTTTTTTTTGTATTGCCAAGACTTGCGGATCAAATGAGAGCCCAAGCATACGGTCTGACTCGAGCCAAAAAGCGGTCTCCAGGTTAACAGCAGGAAGTGTACAGTAATAGTTAGTGACGTCAGTAGTAGTGTAGGCATTGTTGTCACCGCCTACTTTCTGGAGCGCACCATCGTAAGAAGGAATGTGTTGAGAACCCCCAAACATCAAGTGCTCAAAAAGGTGGGAAAAACCAGTTTTTTCTGCCTTTTCATCGCGCGAACCCACATCATACATAACGTTCAAAACGGCAATCGCGCTGTTAGGAGCTTCATGGACAATTACCCGCAGGCCATTGTCTAAGGTAAAACTTTCAAAGTCGATCATAGGCAAAGTGCTAGTTAGCACTGCAAAGTTATGCATCCCCAACAATTTTAGCATGATAAGGTACTAGTGCTGCCTTCAGACTACATGATAGCACCAAGGTTTCCTTAATTTGTTAGCGGCTTCACTGTTTTTTGCTTTTATTGGATTAAGATCCTAAAATATACTTACTCATGAAAAACCGTTTTTACTTGGCCTAGTGTACGCATTGTGTATGTTAATTGCTTATAGCAAACCACAGAAGCAACAAGTACATAAGAGAACAGCAGAAAAACACACTTGTATAGAAAATATCAGAATAGGGATTGCAGGAGGTAACTCCATCCCTTTTTTTTTAAGTCTTGTCTACCCTAAAATTGCGCTATAGATTTTTGTTCGGGTGTTGGCTATGTGTACCAAGCGAAGAAATCAGGATATCAGAAGACGAATAACGGCTGAACCAGCACTATGTCAGCACCCCTTTTTTGGTAATTTTTTCTAGATTTTTTAATTGATTCGTTGTAGTTGTCAGGTTTAATCACTTTTTTGAGGTCATACTTCAGATTACCTATGTGCGCGATCTAAACTAATAATGCAGACAGGATGAATGAAAGAATACATTGATTTAACTTTAAACAAGTTTTAAACGATGATCATTATGAAAAAGATATTACTATTCAGCTTTGTGTTAATACTAGCTGTAACCACAGTCCATGGACGAGCTGAAAAACATACACGTACTTCAAGTAAGCACAAGATCTTAGATAAGATGAGATTTGGACCCCAAATCAATCTGGCTGTTCTCTCTCAAGATTATGGTGCATTTGTGGCGTATCACTTCACTGAAGTCCTAGAAATTAGGTCTGGTTTGCTTTATAGTAAAGACACTGAATTTTGCACCGTGGATAAATTGCAAATCATTACTCCTCGTTATGTAACAATACCTCTTGTTTGTAGTATCTACCCAGACCGGGGTAGAGAATTTTACCTATTTAGTGGGCTACAAACAAGTTATGTTATTGGAGGAAAAATATTGGATATAGATGAAGGTGATCTTCAAGGCTTCAATAACGAAGAAGAAGTTCTAAAAAAACTAAGAGAATACCACAGAAAACAAATAAAATCTCCGAATTCCGAAAAGCTTAGAGAAAATGCCAACTTACAGAGATTGATGCTAAGTGCTACAGCAGGACTTGGTTATGCATTTCAAAATGGGTTCATTTTAGGCTTAGAGTACACCAAAGGTTTAAGAAGCTTAATTCAACGCGACACCCTTATGCACTGGACATTTCAGATTGACTTGGGCTATAACTTTGCTAAGCTGTTCAAATATAAAAAGGCCTAAGAGAACAAGGAGTCTGCACCTAGCTGCCTTATTTTTTTCTCACCTAAGCACTTGCGGTTATTTTGTTGTTTTTGCAAATCATTGGTACTTTAGTTGTCTTAAATGGGGCCTACCATGATTTATGAAACTCCTAGCACTCCGACCACTGATAATTTCACTTCTGCAGCAACAATAAAGGAGAAGCCAAGGAAGCCTGACTGGCTGCGGGTCAGGCTCCCAATAGGCAAAGAATACGCTAGGTTGCGCTCTATTGTCGACCGTAATAAACTCCACACTATATGTACCAGCGGCAATTGCCCTAATATGGGGGAGTGCTGGGGAGCAGGCACTGCTACGTTTATGATTTTAGGAAACGTCTGTACCAGAAGTTGTAGCTTTTGCGCAGTGGCCACAGGCAGACCTACTGAATATGATACAGATGAGCCCAAACGTGTAGCACAAGCGATCCAGCTCATGGGGGTTAAGCATGCAGTCATCACTTCAGTAAACCGAGACGAGCTCAAAGACAGTGGCGCAGCAATCTGGTACCAGACTGTTATAGAGGTCAAAAAAATTTGTCCTGACACGACCATAGAAACCCTAATTCCAGATGTAAAAGGTAGGTGGGAAGCACTTTATACGATGATCAGTGCTGGCCAAGAAGTTGTATCGCATAATCTAGAAACAGTAGAGGGGCTTTACCAAAGGGTTAGACCCCAGGCCAAGTATGCCAGAAGCCTAGAGCAGATCAGACTCACCAAGGAATATGGCAAAAAAACCAAATCAGGAATCATGCTTGGTCTAGGGGAGACTGACGACGAGGTTTATAGAACCATAGACGATTTGGTGGCACATGGGCTAGACATTCTTACTATTGGCCAGTACCTACAGCCCACTAAGACGCATCTGGAAGTCGTAGCCTATATCCATCCCGCTAAGTTTGCACACTTCAAAGAAGAAGGTTTAAAAAGAGGGTTGAAGTACGTAGAATCAAGCCCTTTGGTACGGTCTTCGTACCGGGCAGAAAGACACGTGCATGTCTGATAGCTGGCTTATTCACACCTTAAACCTGCTTAGTAACAAAGCCTGATACAAAAAAGGTGGTTCATTGAATCAAAACAGTTGGCCCATAAAACCATTTAGTAAATCACGTTGGATCTACATCAAACACCACCTGCACCTGCTTAAAAGCGCGATCCAACAAAAATTGCCTGCTGGTCTCTCTAATTAGGCTCTTAATAGCTGTATGCTGTCCCGTCCCTTTTTTGATTTTTACCCAGATGTCCATGAGGTATTGGTTCTTTAGCTTGGCAACCAGTGGCGCTTGCGGTCCTATCACCCAATTTCCCAGCTTTTCTTGAAGTTTTTGGGCAAAAGCTTGAGCAGCAGAGGTTACTAAGATTTTGTCTTTATGTTTTAAGCTAACTTTAACAAGCCTGACAAAAGGAGGATAAAGGAATTCTTTACGCTCTGCCAACTCCCTGCGATACATTTGTTCATAGTCATGCTGTGCAATGGCTTTTAAGACAGGATGGTCGGGATGAGCAGTCTGAATGATCACTCTTCCCTGTGTTGCCCTTCTTCCAGCCCTGCCGCCTACTTGTGTAAGCAACTGAAAGCATCGCTCACCAGCCCGAAAGTCAGGAAAGTAAATGAGTCGGTCTATATCCATGACTCCTACCAAAGATACTTGGTCAAAATCTAACCCTTTAGCAATCATCTGCGTACCTACCAAGATGTCTGTATTGCCTTGCTCCAGGGCCTCAATAATTTTATCATAGTTGTATTTCCCCCTGGTAGTATCTGAGTCCATACGTTGGATGCTTTTTTTGGGGAAAAACAGTTGCAAGGTCTCTTCTAGCTTTTCTGTGCCAAATCCTACATTTTTAAGTTGATGCGAGCCGCAGGTTTCACAAGCAAGGGGTACCTTGGTGTAGTAGCCACAATAGTGGCAAGTCAAGCGATCATTAAATTGGTGGTAAGTGAGGCTGACAGCGCACTGTATACACATGGGTACCCATGTGCAACTTTCACAAGTGATGTAAGAGGCATATCCCCTTCTGTTCTGGAATAGGATGGCCTGCTCTTTCCGGTCAAGCGTTTGCTCCAAGGCTTTTAACAAGACCTTGGTAAAATCTTCCCGTATAGTTTTTCTTTTTCGCTCTATGTGCACATTAGCAAAGACAACCTCTGGTAAGGCAACTGCCCCAAACCGCTCTTGTAGGGTTACAAAGCCGTACTTGCCGCTTTGCGCATTGTAATAAGTTTCCATAGCAGGGGTGGCAGAGCCTAGCAGCACTTTGGCATAGTGGTAGTTAGCCAGGACTAAGGCAGTGTCTCTAGCATGGTACCGGGGCATGGCATCAAACTGTTTATAAGATATTTCATGCTCCTCATCAACGATGATAAGGCTCAGGTTGTTGAAAGGCAAAAAGGTGGCAGAACGCACGCCCAGGACAAATGAAAATGCCCCGCTAAGCACGTTATTCCACACTTCTACCCTTTCATTGTTGGAGTACTTAGAATGGTAAACACCCATTTGTTCGCCAAAGGTCTTTTTGAGCCGCTTAACCATCTGGGTCGTTAGGGCAATCTCAGGTAAGAGGTACAATACTTGCCCGCCGCTCTGGAGCGCTTCTTGGATCAGGTGTGTGTAAATTTCAGTTTTACCACTGCCTGTCGCGCCGTGCAAGAGTACTACTTTCTTTTTTTGAAACTGATGGTGAATAGCATCGAGTGCTGCACTTTGCGCTTGGCTAAGCGCACTAGGGAGACTGGCCGTTGCTTTGGCATAGCCAAAGCGGGATACTATGATTTCTTCTTCTATAAAAATTTGTTTTTTGATGAGCGTTTGGAGCGAAGAAGAGGAGCTTCCTACCTGAAGTAGCTCCTTTTTATCCATATAATAACCTTCTAACTGCTCTGGTTGGTGCACAGGTACTTGTGCCATATACTTGAGCAGTACGTCGAGCTGCTTGCTGTTCCCTTCTAGCTGTTTAAAAAGCTCTTGCAAGGCTAGTGGGCTTTGGCTATGAACTTCGTTGAGGCGTACTCTTTTGACCTTCTTGGGGATGTATTTTTCCCTGACTTCTTCAAATAAAAGGATTGCTTTTTTTTGTAAGAGAGCCTTGACAAGTTGATGCACACTTTTTTGCCCCACTACAGCTGCTGCCTCCGTGTAAGTAAGGTCAGGACGACGTTTCAGCTCTTGTATCAATGCCTGCTCTTTATCTGAAAAGCATTCATTGGATAGCGCTAACTCGGGGTGGAGCTGAATTTTAGATTGACTACTCAGTTTGAAGCCAGTGGGCAAGGCCAGCTGCATGACCTCTCCTACAGTACACAGATAATAATCTGCCAGCCAGTGAAAAAATTTGAGTTGAATAGGGTTGACCACGGGTGCTTCGTCCAACACATCCATGATGTCCTTGGTGACATAGCTAGGAGGCACTGTATGAATTTTTTCTACCAGCCCAGTTAAAATCTTCTTAGGACCTAAAGGTACTATGACTCTACTTCCTCTGGCTATGAGTTCGCTCAACTCCCCTGGAATACGATAGGTCAACAGCTTAGGAATAGCAATAGGCAAAATGATGTCTGCAAAAAGGTCCTGATGCTCCCCAGAAGCCTGATAGGTGTTTGAGTTACACAAAGGTCCTGATTAATTTAACTAACTCTTTCAAAGCTTCTTCTATACTATGCATGGGCGCTTGGCAAATCCCCTGCTGGCATACATAAATAGTGGTTTTACCTGTCCCAGTTTGCTTGTTGGCTAACAGCGGTAATTTGCTTGCTCTTTCAGCTCCCAGCAATACCACGCCCATAGGGTAGTGCTGCTTCACGATGCTAGCCCAGGCTTTAGCTTGCTGCCCTACAATGGCTACAACTATGATTGGCTGAAGTTGCTGCATATATAAAGTAGCCCAGTGAGACATATACAAGGGCGCGTACTTAATGCGTTCTGTCACGTTACAGAGCATCTGCATGGCAGTGGTTGTATAAGCCGCTTTGTCTAGGATTGTACCTAACATAAACAGACTGTGGGCCATCACAGCATTAGAACTAGGAATGACGTTGTCAAAAATTTCTTTTTGGCGTGCAATAAGCTTTGCTTCACGTTGCTCAACAAAGTAGAAAAGACCTGTTTGGGCGTCATAGAAGTGGTCCATAGTATATTGTACCAGCGCTGATGCCGTATAAAGCCAATGTTCTTCCAGCGTAGCCTGGTACAGGCTGATCAATGCTTGGGCCATCCAAGCATAATCTTCTAGGTAGCCTGGCGCTCCTGTTTTGCCTTTGCTGTAGCTGTGCCAAAGCCGATCTCCTTGTAGCAAGTACTTTTCAATAAAAGCAGCATTTTTTAGGGCCAACGCCAGCAAGCGTGCTTCCCCCAAGACATTATAGGCGTCTACAAGCCCTTGAAGTACCATACCGTTCCAGGAGGTAATGATCTTATCATCCACTGTAGGCTGTTGTCTGCGTTCTCTTGACTCAAATAGCAGCTGCCGTGCACGATCGATATTTGCTACTACTGGTGCTGCGTGTGCAACCCCAGTTTGGTACAAGACATTGGTCCCTTGCTTCCAATTACCTCTAGAGGTTATGTTAAAATGCTTGATCAATAGGGGCGCTTGCTTCCCCAATACCTTTTCTACCGCTGCTTGCGTCCAGGTATAAAACTTCCCTTCTATGCCTTCACTATCTGCATCTAATGTGCTGTAAAATCCTCCTTCTGTATGCATCATCACTGCTTCTAAAAAGGCAACGGTTTCTTGGATTACTCTTTTGTAAAGCGCTTTTTTAGTGATTGCATAAGCTTGCGCATAAAGGCTAAGCAGTTGGCCATTGTCATAGAGCATTTTTTCAAAATGTGGTATGCTCCAAGCTGTGTCTGTAGCGTAGCGTGCGAAACCACCACCCAGTTGGTCGTAGATACCACCATAAGCCATGCGCTCTAAGGTAAGGTTAAGTTGGGCCAGTGCCCGTTCGTCATGCATCAGCCAGTAGTAATGTAGCAAAAAGCTGCCCACACTTGGCATAGGAAACTTAGGCGTACCCTTGAGGCCTCCTTGTTCATGGTCTAGCCCTTGGTATAATTGATGGAAGTACTGGTATAGCTCTTGATGCGTAAAAGTAGCTGTCATCAGGCCTGGTTGCCTTGCCTCTGACTCCTGTAAGGCTTGGGTAAATTGAAAAGCAGATGTTTCTAGTTGCGCTCTATGCGTTTGAAAAGCCTTGACTACCTCTTCTAGAACGCGCTTCCAGGCTTGCATAGGGAAATACAGTCCTCCGTAGAAAGGCTTTTGATTAGGCAGTAAAAAGACATGAAGCGGCCAGCCAACATCGATTCCCATGGCTTGTAGGGCTGCTACATACACTTGGTCAACATCTGGACGTTCTTCCCGGTCTACTTTGATGCAAATAAAGTGCACGTTCATCACCTTTGCCACCTCTTTGTCTTCAAAAGACTCTTGTGCCATAACGTGGCACCAGTGGCAAGCTGCATACCCAATGCTCACGAGTAGGGGCTTGTCTTCTTGTTGCGCTTTTTGCAGGGCTTCTTCCTCCCACGGACGCCAGTCTACAGGCTGGTGGGCATGTTGTAGTAAATAAGGGCTGGTAGTGTGGACCAGACGGTTAGGCATTGAGTTGGTGGTTCATTTGGATGATTTCTTGGCTGCAATCTAGGCCATACTGCTCGTTGATCGCGTGCAGTTGCTGAAGGGTAGCTTGGACAAATTGCTGGTGTGCGACGGTACCAGGATGAAAAGGTTTGTGGAACAGTGCTTTGCATACTTTTTTCCATGTACTGATAAAATTCTGCGCTTCTTGGTCTAAGTAACGCTTGCAAAATAGCTCCCAAATGTACTCCTCTGCCATGTCATTAAGGTGTATCAGGTCTGCAGTATAAAAACGATAGTCCCGCAAATCATCCATCATGATCTCATAAGCAGGAAAATAGTTGATCTGATCAAACTTATCCTGGAGTACGTGGCATGCCAGCCTGAGTACGCTCTTGCTCACCATGTTCATCTCCAAATCATCTCTTATATGCCTGACTGGGCTTACCGTTACGATGACCCTGAGCTGGGGGTTGATAGTCTGGAGCTGCTTCCATAACGCAGTGAACGCTGCTACAATCTCCTCAACACGAAGCAAGGATTTTTCAAAAAGGCGGCTAGGGAGCTTATGACAATTGCTCACGATGTTATTGTTTTGTTTGTTTTTATAGACAAAAGCTGTGCCCCAAGTAAGGATGAGCCAGTCAGCCTGGTGCAGCCATTGGTGTACCTCTTTTAAGGTAGCGTGGATGTGCTGCGCTAGATGGCTCTTGTGAGGCGAAGAAAAAGTAGAATGGAATAGCTCGTTATAGTAGAGATCTGCCCTGTTGAGGTAGGTGTTAGCTGCAGGTGCCTGCTGTCGTAAGCTATGCCACAACAAACTGATCCCTGCATGAGGATTAAAAACAGTGCCAAAAGGGTTGGAGAGTGTCGTAAATTTATGCTTCACCAACCTGGCTCCCATACAATCAGCAAAGCAGGACCCCATAGAAAAGATTTTGTGCTTCAGCTTTATTGGCTCAAGGGCTGGAGAAAGTGTTAGTACAGTCCTAAATCTATCACCCATAGATAAAACTACTTGATGCACTTTGCTTTATGCTCCGTGAGCCATACCCTATTATGGCTTACACTTGCACCTTGTACCAGTCTCTTTTATAGGAGTTAGCAGGCTTACTTAGTTCCTTGTACTTGCGTAAAAGTATTTCTCTGGCTCATTGGCCCAATCTGCCTTCACCACGCTTTAATAGGTATATGCTCACCTTCCTTGGATACCACACAAGTGTAAAACACTTGTACGATAGGGGTCTACTCCTCCTTAATTAAAGGAGGAGAGCTTTCAAGTTCCGCTCGCAGAGCGGATATCTTTTATGAAAGCGCTTGCAACTCTTGCGTAACATGACTCATTAATTTATGGGTGCCTTGGGTAATAGGAAAATAAGCTTACCCCCCTTCTACACTTTTGCTGACCTGTACCTTGACAGTATTAATGTGTGTATCCTCAATGGAAAGGATGGTAAAGGAGAAGGGTTGTATATGCACTGTCTCGTTGAGTTCTGGTATTCTTTCTGTGACAGAGATGATAAATCCGCCCAATGTATCATAATCCCCTTGGGGGATGTCCCAATTATACGTTTCGTTCAGATAGTTGATCTCATGCCTGGCGCTGAGTAGGTAGGTGCATTCATCTAATTTTTGCTCTAAGAGTTCCGTTACATCATGCTCATCTTGTATTTCTCCAACGATCTCCTCAATAATGTCTTCCATACTGACAATACCAGAAGTACCCCCAAACTCATCAACGACTAGCGCTAAGCTTTTCCCCTCTGTCTTCAGGCGTACCATGACCTCGCTAGCCAAGTTAGCCTCAGATACGATGATGGCAGGTGTAAGGATACTCTCAATGTGCTTGGGCTTTTTGAAGAGTTCTTTAGAGTGACAATAACCAATGATATCGTCGATGTCGTTTCTATAAACCAAGATCTTAGCATGATCGCTTTTAGCCACTGTTTGCCTCAGTGCTTCTATACCACCTGTAATATTTACAGCAATGATCTCTTTTCTAGGAGTCATGCAGTCTCGTACCTTTATTTTTCTAAAATCTATCAAGTTACTCACAATCCTAGCACTGACCCCTACAGGCAACTTTTGGTTGAGGTTCAAACTATTTTTGATAAAGGTATGCAGGTCAGTCAAGCCAAAAACAGGCTGTGTTTCCTGGTATTCTTGCCCCAAGACGTGAACAATGAAAAACTTAGCAATAGCTGTAGTGACTGCCACTAGTGGATGCAAAAGGTAAGCAATTGCTGCTGTAGGTAGCGCAAAAAAAGCCAGCAGTCGGTTAGGACTCCGTAGAAAAATACTTTTGGGAATAAACTCAGCGAACACGAGGATGCCAAAGGTAGACAGCAAAGTTTGTAGGATAAGCCTTAAAGCATTGCTATTGATGGTAGAAGGAAGATAGGCGTGCAAAAGGGGCTCTAAAATAGAAGCCATGCTTGCACCGTATATTACTAAGGCAATGGTATTACCAATCAGGGTGGTAGTGATGAAGTAATTAGGACGTTTCAGAAAGCCGGCCAAAACTTTTCCAGCAAGCAGTTTTCGCTCTCCACACAGCTCTATACCTAGCTTGTCTGCAGCTAAAAAGGCGATTTCTATACCTGAGAAAAAAGCAGAGAGAACGAGGGAACCAAGGATGGCAAAGATCTGATACGGTGTTATCATACGCTCCTTGTAGGTTTATTTTCAGGACCTTTGTCTTTTCGTCCTTATCCAGGTTTTATTTTATTGTTTTAACGCTTAAAACTCCTTGAGGTTTGGTGACACTATAGTAACTCAAATCCTGTTTGGCTGTCATTCCTTCGCCAGTGAGCACTTCTTCCTTAGTTTCTATCCTAATAAACTTGTCTGTATAAAATGTTTCAGTACTAGGAATCAGGTGTAGCTCTTCTGTGTTGAGCTGTACCTTTTTACTCAGGCTTTTAATTTCTACATCTCCCCTGAATTCATAAACGTCTTTTTCTGCAAAGTAATAGACGCTGTTGGCACGTGCGGCAACTGATATACTTTTATCTGTTTCATAAAAGACTATCTGTGCTCCTTCGGGGTATCTCCTGTCTCCATTTTCATAGTGTAGTGCTTTGGCAGTACGCATTTTGAATTTAACCACCCCTTGCTCACTGTAAATGGTTTCTAACTGTGTAAATGTTAGGATAGGGCCGTCATACGGCTGCTCTCCCTCACTGGCCAAGCTATTTGAAAAGCTTAGGGCAAGCAAAAACACCATGCAGCAACGGCACTTATTTTTCATTCATCAAACATTTGAAATAGTCAACCTAGGATAAAATTAGTACACGTACAAGCCAGGATTCAAAAATAGCGCTGCTTAGCTATAAAGATCTTATTCACCCAGGTAGCAGCCAAAGAGTAGATTTTGAAAAAGTAGTGATGAGGATATCTGCTAGCACCAGCCTATTTTTGTAGCTACAAGACCTTTATTATGCTTGAGCAAGTTAAAACACTACACGCTGCAATAGAGCGTTTTGAAGCTAAAAACCAAGAGGAGCTAGAAGAATTTCACAGGAAGTTTATCGCCAAAAAAGGGGCTGTTGCAGCAATGTTTGTACACCTTAAGGAGGCAGCGTCAGGGGAGCGCAAAGCAGTAGGTGTTTTGCTCAATCAACTTAAAAACGCTGCGCAAGAAAAATTCAACCTGCTCGCTGAGCAGGTAGGTACAGCCAGCAAGGAGTTATGCCAGCCTACAGAGGACCTTACGCTACCACCACCAGCTGATGCCTTAGGCACGTTGCACCCACTCACCATCATCCGCAGCAAAATCGTAACGCTATTTGAACAGATTGGCTTTAACCTCTCTGAAGGGCCAGAAATTGAAGACGACTGGCATAATTTTACAGCGCTTAATTTTCCTGACAACCACCCGGCGCGCGATATGCAGGATACCTTTTTTTTGGCGGATGGCAGTGCTTTAAGGACCCATACTTCTTCAGTGCAAGTGCGTGTCATGGAAACGCAGACACCCCCTATTCGTACCATTGCTCCAGGCCGTGTTTTTCGGAATGAGGCTATTTCTGCCCGTGCACACTGCGTTTTTCATCAGTTAGAGGGATTGTACATCCATCAAGGGGTAAGTTTTGTAGACCTCAAGGAGACAATACTGTACTTTGTAAAGGCAATGTTTGGAAAGCATACCCAACTGCGCTTTCGGCCTTCTTATTTTCCTTTTACTGCACCCAGTGCAGAGGTAGACATTGACTGCATCATTTGTGCGGGTAAGGGCTGCCATGTTTGTAAGCACACAGGCTGGGTAGAAATCATGGGTGCAGGCATGGTAGACCCTCAGGTACTGACTAACTGCCGTATTGACCCGCAGGTGTATACAGGTTTTGCTTTTGGCATGGGTCTCGAGCGCATTGCCATGTTGTACTACCAGATTAACGACCTACGGTTGTTTACTGAGAACGATATACGCTTCTTAAAACAGTTCACCGCTTGCGATTAACAATTTGGTACCTAAATCATGGTTTGTCGCTATTTTTGTGACAAAATTTTAATATATAGGTTATGGTAGGAAATCTTACTTTTTCAATGATCAAACCCCATGCAGTTAAGGAAAAATGCGTTGGAGAAATAATTGCAATGATAGAACGAGCAGGTTTTCATATGAAAGCCATGCAGCTTACCCAATTAAGTGTGCAACGTGCCAGAGAATTTTACAAAGTCCACCAAGGACGTCCTTTTTATGAACAGATGTGCCAGGACATGGCTGATGGTCCCGTAGTAGCTATAGCTTTGGAAAAAGACAATGCTGTAACTGATTTCAGACAATTACTAGGTGCTACAGACCCCGCTAAAGCTGCTCATAATACCATTCGTCAGCGTTTTGGAAAATCTATTGATGCCAATGCCGTGCATGGGTCTGATGCAGACGAGACAGCTGCTGCAGAAGTAGCGTTTTTTTTTGGTGAGTAGCTATTTGCAGACAGAGGCGATTTTCTGATAGCTAACGTGGTTTTTATTTTTGTATACTAACACAAATTAGGAGCGCACGTCATACACCATGCAGCTTGCTGTATTGTGCCTTAATAACCTCCTGTTCTATTTTCTCAAAAAGCAGGGTAGGCTTTTGCAAGTGCGTGCCTGAGGGAAGTAATGCAAGGCTGCCTGCTTGTTTCCAGGATGCAGGTATACTCCTACTTACTAGGCTATCTTCTTTGACTAAGGAAGGGTTAGAAGCAGTTGCCCCTGCTCCATAAATCATCGTGGTAAGTTTTTGGCTTGTAAAAGGCAGAAATGGCTCCATGAGGATGGCTAAGTTGGCAGTCAGTTGTAAAGCCATGTTGAGGACTGTGCCTACCCGAGTTTTGTCTGTTTTGACCAACTTCCAAGGTTCAGTGTCAGCCAAATATTTATTGCCAGCCCGAGCCAGGTCCATGCATAGCTGGAGGCCTTCTTTAAACTTAAATTGCTCAATAGCGTGTCCAACCCGCTGAGGAAGCTGCTGCAGCTGTGCTGCTAGGCCTTGGTCAATAGTAGTCATGGTGCTTTGCTCAGGCACGCTGTCCCCGAAGTATTTGTGGACCAAGGCAAAGGTTCTGTTGACAAAGTTGCCTAGGACAGCTACCAGCTCGTTGTTGTTTCTGGCTTGAAAGTCCTGCCAGCTGAAGTCGCTGTCTCGGTTCTCAGGAGCATTGGCACAAAGCACATACCGCAACACATCTTGCTGACCAGGAAAATCAATGAGGTATTCGTGCAACCACACTGCCCAGTTCCGCGAAGTAGAGATTTTTTTGCCTTCAAGGTTGAGGAAATCATTGGCAGGAATATTCTCTGGTAAGATAAACCCCCCATGGGCGCGGAGCATGGTAGGGAAGATGATGCAGTGAAAGACAATGTTGTCTTTGCCTACAAAGTGGATGAGTTGGGTATCAGGACTTTGCCAAAAAGGCTTCCAATCTTGACCGTGTGCAGCAGCCCATGCTTGGGTAGCACTGATGTAGCCAATGGGTGCATCAAACCAAACGTAAAGCACTTTGTTAGCAGCTTCTGCTAACGGAACAGGTACCCCCCAAGCTAGGTCACGTGTTACTGCGCGGGGCTGCAAGCCTTGGTCTAGCCAAGATTTGCACTGGCCATACACATTTTGCTTCCAGTTTTGGTGCTCCTCTAGGATCCACTGTTGGAGCCAGGCTTCATATTGGTTGAGGGGTAGGTACCAATGCTGGGTCTTTTTCAAGAGGGGTTTTTTGCCACTCAGTGCAGACCGAGGTTGGAGTAGCTCTTCAGGGCTTAGTGTGGTCCCGCATGACTCACACTGGTCTCCGTAAGCATCTTGGTAGGCACACCGAGGGCAGGTGCCACGGATGTAACGGTCTGCCAGAAACTGCTTGTGCACGGGGTCATAGTATTGTTCTGTTTCGCGAACTTCAAAGATGCCT
The DNA here is from genome assembly GCA_963705385.1 of uncultured Cytophagales bacterium. GTDB lineage: Bacteria > Bacteroidota > Bacteroidia > Cytophagales > Amoebophilaceae > MFD02979-c5. The sequence continues at coordinate 1,025,096 of OY970075.1, read as the reverse complement.
TTGTCATGTAAGGTTTTGAAAAACTCAGCAGCAATCTGGTGATGCAGCGGCGATGAAGTCCTTGAAAAAACGTCAAAGCTGATGCCAAAATCCTCAAAGGCCTTTTGGTTGAGTGCATGGTATTTGTCTACGACCTGCTGGGGGGTGCTCCCTTCTTGCTGGGCCCGAATGGTGACAGGAACGCCGTGTTCGTCTGAGCCACCAATAAACAAGACACGCTTTCCACAGCTGCGCAAATACCGGACGTAGATGTCTGCTGGGATGTATACACCTGCCAGATGGCCAATATGAATAGGCCCGTTGGCATAGGGAAGGGCTGCTGTGACTGTGTAGGTAGTAGGCTTTGAATCCATAGTAAAACCGTTGTAGATGTGCATTATGCTCCCCAAAAGAGGTCAGCTACTTGGCTGCTGCAAAGTGACGTTGATTTGAACTGTATATCCATCCATGTCAATAGGTTCAGTGTCAGACACTCCCTCAACCACCTCAAGCTGCACTGCTTGTGTTTCATGACAAATGTAGGCCTTGTGATTTTGTACGGCTTCTGCTACGAGCGACTGTTCAGATGCAAGGGCAACTTTAATTTTGTCTTGTACATCCATACCTTGGTTTTTGCGTATATTCTGAATGCGGTTGACTAGGTCTCGGGCAATGCCTTCTTGCCGTAACTCGTCATTGAGCGTAATGTCCAAAGCTACAGTAATGCTTTCCTCACTTGCCACAGACCAGCCTGCGATGTCTTCTGAGGTGATGATGACCGCTTCTGGCGTGAGTACCACCCTTGCTATTTTTTGTGAGGGCGGGATTGCAGGCATGTCTAATGCTAGCCGTTGCTCTTTTTCTAGGGTTTGAATATCCTCTTGACTTAACTGGGCAATGGCCTGACATAGCTGCTGCATCTGAGTGCCGTAGCGCTGACTTAAGGCCTTGAAGTTGGGTTTGATCTTTTTGGTTATAACCGCAGTGGTGTCATCCATGTACACCACTTTTTTGACATTCACTTCAGCCTTGATCAAGTCTTCGAGAGCAACTATTTGAGCTTTCATGGTGTGGTCTGAAATCGGAAGCATAAGCTGAGCTAGTGGCTGCCGCACTTTGAGCCTGTGTTTTTTCCGCAGTGAATGTACCAACGAGACAATCCTCTGAGCCTGATGCATTTTCTTTTCCAACGCTGTGTCAATGGTAGCTACGTCCGCTTTGGGGAAGTCGGTCAGGTGCACAGAAATCACTTTCTCCTGTTGAGTGCCGTGGGTTAGGTCTTGGTAGAGCTGCTCCGTATAAAAAGGAGCTACAGGTGCGGCTAGCTGAGCTATGGTCATTAAACAGGCATCTAATGTTTGGTAAGCAGCTTGCTTGTCTGGGCCTTGCTCGCTTTTCCAAAAGCGCTTTCGGTTCAAGCGCACATACCAGTTGCTGAGGTCATCTACTACAAAGTCCTGGAGGGCACGTACTACTTTGGTAGGTTCATAAGCTTCATAAGCCTCGGTCGTTGTTTGGATAAGGCTGTGGAGGCGAGAAAGAATCCACCGGTCAATCTCAGGGCAGTCTGCAACTGGTACGGCTAAGGCTGTGCTGTCAAACTGGTCTATGTTGGCATAAAGGGCAAAAAAGCAATAGGTATTTTGGAGTGTAGCAAAAAACCGGCGGCTTACCTCGGTCAGGCCATTGAGGTCAAACTTGAGATTATCCCAGGGATTGGCATTACCAATCATATACCAGCGAAGCGCATCAGGCCCATGTTGGGCAATGATTTGAAAGGGGTCGATACTATTTCCTAAGCGCTTGGACATCTTATTGCCCTGCTTGTCTAGTACTAGGCCGTTGGCAACCACATTTTTAAAAGCTACACGGTCTAACAAAAGCACTGCCAGCACATGCAAGGTAAAGAACCAACCACGGGTTTGATCAACCCCTTCTGCAATGAAGTCAGCAGGAAAGTGTTTTGCAAAGGAAGCTTCATTTTCAAAAGGGTAGTGCCATTGGGCATAAGGCATAGCCCCTGAATCAAACCATACATCCACCAAACCAGGCTCACGGTACATGGGCTTGCCTTGAGGGCTTACTAAGACAATATGGTCTAAATAAGGTCGGTGTAGGTCAATATCTTCTGCCAGGGGTTGATCCATCAAACCTGCTTGTACAGCTCTGTCAACTTCCTGACGCAGTTCTGCAAGTGAGCCAATGCATCGCTCCTCTTGCTGATCTTGAGTTCTCCAAATGGGCAATGGCGTGCCCCAGTAGCGGTCTCGGCTCAAGTTCCAGTCTACCAAGTTCTCTAGCCAGTGTCCAAACCGGCCTGTACCTGTGGCTGCTGGCTTCCAATGGATGGTTTTGTTCAATTCAATGAGGCGGTCTTTGTAGGCTGTTGTTTTAATAAACCATGTATCTAATGGATAATACAGAATTGGTTTGTCTGTACGCCAACAATGTGGGTAGCTGTGCTCGTATTTTTCTACCTGAAAAGCTTTGTTTTCTTGTTTGAGCTTGATAGCAATCAACACATCTACGGACTTGTAGTCAGGTTGTTCGCGTATTGCTTCAGGCGCATATTCCTCCTTGACATATTGCCCGGAAAATTCTGTGATCTCAGCTACAAACCTTCCTTGCCGGTCTACAATAGGCACTTCCAGCGCTTGCTCACGTTGTACCGTGATAGCTGGGATGCCTGCCTTTTGCGCTGCGCGCTGGTCATCAACCCCAAAAGTAGGGGCAATATGTACGATGCCAGTACCTTCTTCTGTGGTGACGAAATCGCCTGCAATTACCTGAAAAGCAGGTACAGGGGGTTGTATGTAGGGAAGTAGTTGCACGTACGTTTGCCCAAGCAAGTCTTTGCCTTTGTAATGAGCAATGATTTGCCAAGGAATAGGCTTATCCCCCGGCTGGTAACCTCGAAAGTCTGATGGGCTGCTGGCTTCTTCTGTAGAAAAGTAACGTTGCACTACAGCTTTGGCCAAAATGACCTGTACTGGTTGGTAGGTATAAGGATTAAAGGTCCGTACCTTTACATAATCGATATTTTCGCCTACAGCCAGGGCGCTGTTGGCCGGCAAAGTCCAAGGCGTAGTTGTCCACGCCAAAAAGTAATCTTGCGCTCTACCCTTTATTTTGAACTGTGCTACCACAGTGGTGTCTTTGACCATCTTGTAACAGCCTGGTTGGTTGAGCTCATGGGAGCTAAGGCCAGTGCCTGCTGCAGGCGAATAAGGCTGGATGGTATGGCCTTTGTAAAGAAGGCCTTTGTCATAGAGCTGCTTGAGTAGGTACCAAAGTGACTCTATGTAGTTGCGATCAAGCGTAATGTAAGGGCAGTCCATGTCAAGCCAATAGCCCATCTGTGCTGTGAGTGCATCCCACTGGTCCTTGTATTGCATCACTGTTTGGCGGCACTGGGTGTTGTATGCTTCTACACTGATGGTAGTGCCAATGTCTTCTTTAGTGATGCCGAGTTTTTTCTCTACTTCTAGCTCTACAGGCAGGCCATGAGCATCCCACCCCCCCTTTCGTTTGACTTGAAATCCTTGCTGGGTTTTATAACGGCAGAAGATGTCTTTGACTGTGCGCGATAGCACGTGATGGATGCCTGGCATGCCATTGGCTGAAGGGGGACCTTCATAAAAAGTAAAGGCAGGGTGGCCTTCCCGCAGCTGGATAGATTGTTCAAAGACATGATTCTCTTTCCAAAAGGCAGCGATTTTCTTGCCAAGCTCTGCTAGGTCTAGTTGTTTGTGTTCAAGATACCTTTGCATGGTAGGGAATAAATATTTGTAAAGTGCGCTTGGACACCCCGAATATAAACAAAAACTGGGGTAGGTGTGGATTAGAGGTAAGGCAGCACCTATTTATTGCTGCCGTTGCTACATGGCCAACTATTGAGGCAGTCTTGCTGGTAAGGCATGAAAAAGATACTGCAAAGAGCACTTTTTTGAAAAGAGGGTAAGCATATTTAACTATTGGCTACGTCTACTAGGAGCTTTATTAGCCCATAAGCAGCGTCGACGTATTTTTGACATAGGCTTTGTGGCATTCCTGGAACTCCTTTTTTATTTTCCGTTCAGTATCTCTCTTAAATTCAATACTTACGTATCTGTATGGAGTCCATACCACGCAATCTCTCGCTATTTTTGCAACTTTTTCATCATCAAAATCTCCTGACACTAGTATTGCGTCTCTCAGAGAAACTTTTGACCTTTTGGATTAGAGCCTCTGCCTTAGGCTCTTTGAGAGCTTGGTCTAGTTTGGCTCTTCCGGTTAGTAGTAGATTTGTACCTTTTAGTTTACTAGACTCAGGGCTACGGCCTGGGCTGTAGCGGTTATAAGCAACACAGCCATTGGTACACAAAACTTCTTATACATACGACTAATTTGAGAAATTAAACAAGCTAAGTCTGTAAATACCAAGTTTAGGGGCTTTTCCATCATTTACCTTCTTGAGGGGCTGGCTTGTTTCCTTCTTCTGAGATGGCTGAACGCATATGGGTATCTGCTTTGATGTTTTGCATACGGTAATAATCCATAACACCTAGGTTGCCACTTTTAAAGGCTGCAGCCATGGCTTTAGGTACTTCAGCTTCGGCCATAATTACTTGGGCTCTTGCCTCTTGCGACTTTGCTTTCATCTCTTGCTCTACAGCCACAGCCATGGCTCTACGCTCTTCTGCCTTGGCCTCTGCCACACGCAAGTCTGCGTTGGCCTGGTCTATTTGTAGCTTGGCACCAATGTTATCTCCTACATCTACATCAGCAATGTCAATAGAAAGGATTTCAAAGGCAGTTCCTGAATCAAGCCCACGGTCAAGTACCAGCTTGGAGATTCGGGCAGGGTTAGCCAAGACTTCTTTATGAGATTTGGCAGAGCCAATAGAGGTGACAATGCCTTCACCTACCCGGGCCAGAATCGTGTCCTCCCCAGCACCTCCTACGAGCCGTTGGATATTGGCCCTCACTGTTACCCTGGCCTTAGTAATGAGCTGAATACCGTCAGCAGCCACAGCAGCGACCGAAGGAGTATTGATCACTCTAGGATTGACAGAAATTTGTACTGCTTCAAATACATTGCGGCCCGCCAAGTCAATAGCTGTTGCTTGTTTAAAAGTCAAGCTGATGTTGGCTTTATCAGCAGAAATTAGGGCGCGTATGACTGAAGGCACATGGCCCCCTGCTAGGTAGTGGGTCTCAATTTCTGAGGTAGTCACCTTGAGGCCAGCTTTGGTAGCTGTGATCAAAGACTCGACAATGATACGTGGGGGAACTTTTCGGATACGCATGAAGACTAGCTCAAAAAGCCCTACACGTACCCCAGAGAACAAGGCCGTAACCCATAAGTTAATTGGTACGAAGTGAAAGAACACAAGTAAGCCAATAGGCACAATGATGAGCAGGAGCATCCAAGGAAGAGAATCCATAATTAAGTGTATTAACAGGTTAGAAAAAACTGCGTCGAGGCCTTGCGCTTTTGCAGAAGCCTAATATAGCGTGCCTTTGGAGAATTAGCTAGCCTCTTTGGCCCTATCTTTAGTTCTCTAAGATGATTCTAGCTACAAAGCTACGCGATTGCCTACCCTTATAAAAGGTGGGAATATATATTTTGAGACCATTGCAAAATTAGGGAGGAAGGTTGATTTGAATATAAGGGCTTAAAAGGCTAGTTTGTTATTTAGGAGTCTTATTAATAAGCTAAACCTCATGGCGAGCTACTGAAGTAATTTTCTCAAGGGAGTATAAAAAAGTGTTGCAAAGATCGCTCTTTAAGAAGAAGTAGTCTAATGCGTCTAGTAATAGCTTTATTAGTTCATATTCAAAGTCGACTAATTTTTGGTATAAGTCATCTGACTCTCCTGGAAATTCTTTTTTCACCACTTGCACAGCAGATTCTTTGGAACTTTCCTTTACAGTTTGCTTTCCTTGAGACGCTGCAGTTTCTTTCACGATCCAATCTGCAGTAGTTTTCGTAGCAGTTTATGCCTAGTATGGCGCCTCGCCACGGGCTTTTATTATAGCTTTAAGGGAATCTTGCCCCTACTGAACCAGCTTTTGCGCTTTAGACTATTCCAAGGCTTGCTCTAGTTTGGCTTTCCTGCTTTTTGGTACATATGACTTGGGGTTACAGGCCCATGTAACCACTGCTTCAAGCAATCATAATAGCAAATATTTGTATTTTTCATGTATAACTAATTGATTTTAACTTTGTGAACCTTACCCTTACAACATAAAAAAGTGAGAAAGCTCATACTGCCTTGCAAGCCCAATTACTTTTACCAAGGTAATTCATTAAAAGCTACTAGCTACTTATCCTCATTGAGCGGGTGGCTCATTTGTTCCTTCCGGGGTGGACATGGGCAGGTTTTTATTTGCCTTGTTATTTTGCACGCGGTAGTATTCCATGAGCAAAGCGCCGCCGTCTCGTAAAGCTGCAGCAATAGAATTGGCCACTTCAGCTCCTGCCAAGATCACCTGGGTTTTTGCGTCTTGCGATTTTACATGGGTCTCTTGCTCTAAAGCTGCAGCTATGACTCTGCGTTCTTCTGATCTAGTTTCTGCTACCTTCAATGCTGCTTTGGCTTGATCTATTTCCAACTTAGCGCCAAAGTCATTGCCTATGTCTGTGTCAATAATATCAATAGAAAGGATTTCAAAGGCTGTGTCTGCATCGGATCTTTGATCAAACACTAACCTAGAAATTAATGTGGGATCAGCTAATACCTTTTTGTGGGTTTTTACAGTGCCAATGGCAGTGATAATGCCTTCAGCTATCCGGGCTAGGATCGTGTCCTCGCTAGCGCTTCCTATAAATTGGTGGAGCTGAGTCCTTACTGTTACCTTGGCTTTGGTAATTAGCTGAATGCCATCAGCAGTTACAGCAGGTACAGGAGCTGTATCAATCACTTTAGGGTTTAGAGAGGTCTGCACTACTTCAAATATATCACGACCTGCCAGGTCAATAGCTGCTGCTTGCTTAAAGGATAAGGTAAGGTCTGCTTTGTCAGCAGTAATCAGGGCGCGTATTACTGAAGAAATGCGGCCCCCTGCCAGATAGTGAGCTTCAATTTCTGAAGCAGTCACCTTCAGACCAGCCTTGGTAGCTGTAACCAAGGATTCAATAATGATGCGTGGTGGTACCCCCCGGGTGCGCATGGAAGTAAGCGCAAACAGCCCTATAGGCGCGCCAGCAGACCACGCTGCAAACCATGAGTTAATAGGTACAAAATGAAAAAGAAGCCCAACAGCTATAGCGATGCATAGGAAAGGCAGCCAAAGAGGGTTCAAAAGGGGGTTCATAGTAGATAGGCTAAAATAAGTTAGAACAAATACGCGTTTAGTTTGTACTTTTCCACTTATCTAGATGACAATATAGAGCAACCTCAGATAAGTTACTAACCTTTTCCCATTTGCTTTATTGCTTTGCTGACTGTGCCTTTGGCTGTAAAGGTATTTGCTTGCATGCCATTATATGCTTTAAATTTAAGAGCCTAGGGCTTGGTCCAATTCACTCCATGCCTCAATAAACAAGTTTATTACAAACAAGTAGAAGTTGTCTTAACATTTTTGCTTACCTTAATTAATGCTTCCTGAAAACTGAACAAGGAGCGTACGTCCAATAGACCCCATGCGTTTAGTGCATCATCCTTTACATTGGCTCTTTAAACGACGTATGATACACCTAGAGCGCTCTATCAATCGGCCTCTAGAAACACAAGCAATGCTGCTAAGCCAACTTGTAGATAAAAGCAAGCGCACATCTTTTGGAAAGCAATTTGGTTTCTCGGCGATTAAGCATATATCAGATTTTAAAGCGCGTGTTCCTGTTCATACTTATGAGCAGCTCTATCCCTATATTGAGCGCGTCCTTAAAGGAGAGCAGCATGTACTCTGGCCCGCACCGATCGCTTGGTTTGCCAAGTCTTCAGGAACTACCAATGCAAGGAGCAAGCTCATTCCGGTTTCTCCAGAGGCCCTCAAAGAAGGTCATTACAAAGCTGGCAAAGACATGCTGTCTATCTACGTCAATAACTACCCTGACAGCCAGATAGCTAAAGGAAAAAGCATTGGCATAGGGGGGAGCTTATGTCCTAACAATTTTCATCCTAACTTAGCTACCCACTATGGCGACGTCTCTGCAGTGCTGATGAAGAACCTACCTTTTTGGGCACAATGGCGCAGGACACCTAAATTAGGAGTTGCTTTGATGGAGCAGTGGGAAGAGAAAGTAGAAAAACTAGCCAAGAGCACGGTTGGAGAGAACGTTACCTCCATTGCAGGGGTACCTACCTGGGTGTGGTCTTTACTCCAAAAAGTCCTTGCTATAAAGGGTGAGCAGTACATACACGCCGTTTGGCCTAGGCTAGAACTGTTTATCCATGGCGGCGTTGCCTTAGGCCCCTATAAAGAGCTGTTTCGAGCTATCACATCTCCCAATTTACATTACCTAGAAGTTTACAATGCCTCTGAAGGGTTCTTTGCTGTACAGGACCAGGTAGATGCATCAGACATGCTTTTGCTATTAAATCATGGAATTTTTTATGAGTTCATCTCCATGGATGAAATAGATAAGCAACACCCCAAAGCTATTGGTCTGGAGGAGGTTGAGCTCGGAAAAATTTATGCATTACTTATCAGTACCAATGCAGGACTTTGGCGCTACCAAATTGGCGACACTATTAAATTCACTTCGCTGGTACCATTTAGAATAAAAATAGCAGGCCGTACAAAGCAGTTTATCAACGCCTTTGGTGAGGAAGTAATCATTGAAAATGCGGAGCAAGCTATTACCAAGGCTTGCCAAATGACAGGTGCCACGATTAACAACTATACGGCAGGGCCTAGCTATATTGAAAAGGGTAAAAAAGGTAGTCATGAGTGGATTATTGAGTTTGTTACCCCTCCTAGCGACCTGGAGCATTTTATAGCTATTCTGGATGCTACCTTGAAAGACTTAAACATTGACTACGAAGCAAAACGTTACAAAGACATACTACTCACCAAGCCAATTATACACCAAGTGCCGCAAGGTGTATTTTACAATTGGCTCAAGAAACAAGGCAAGCTAGGAGACCAGCACAAAGTCCCCAGACTGGCTAACAACAGGCAATACCTTGATGATATATTTGCAATGCTCTAAGGAAAAAACTACCATCAGGTTCAGCGGTTTTGATGGAAGCCTTTGTGTACTACCTGAGAAAAGGTAGTACCTAGGCTAACAGAGATAGCTCGCTCTACTTGTTGTTCAGTTGGCTTGATTTTTTATGAAATGCTACAGGAAGCGCCTGTTGAGCCTGAGCTTTAAGTAAGGTGCCAATGAGCCAATTCCTAGAGGCAAACTGACTGGTTGAACTTCTAGTATCAACGGCTTACTAAGCCGTATTAAAGTTGTATTTTAAGCCTTCTGCTACACAGTGGTCTAAACTCTGCGCTCCCTTTTCTTCTAATAGGTTTCTAAAGCGCATTAGCCATGCATCTTCCTTTGTTTCTGAGTTTGCGCTGCCTCCCTTATATCTCCAGTGTGCAGCATGTCCTTTTTCAGCTATCTCATCCATTCGCTTGGTACGGATCTGTACCTCCACCCATCGGCCTTCATTACTCATAACAGTGGTATGCAAAGACTCATATCCATTATCTCTAGGTTTTTCTATCCAATTTCTTGTTCTGTTTGGGTCTGGCGTATAAAGGTCTAGTACAAGTGTATAGACTTGTCCACAAACTAACTTTTCTTTTTCCAAGGGGACATCCAGAATAATGCGGATGCCAAATAGATCATATACTTTTTCAAAAGGAATCTCTTGCGTCTTCATTTTGTTCCAAATAGAAAAGGTACCTTTGAACCGGTATTTCAATGCAAAAATAAGCCCATGCTCCTTCAAGGCTTTTTCGATAGGAGCTTTAAAGCGTTGAAAAAACTGCTCTTGCACCTTTTTATCAAAACTTATCTTTTCATGAATGGTATAATAATCGGTGGGGTTTATAAACTTCAGGTACAGATCTTCGAGTTCTGTTTTAATTGGGTAAAGCCCTAGTTGGTGTGCTAGCAGTATATAAACATGCTTTACTTGCTGTGCTATAGTATGCTGAACTTCGCGAGGTAGGGAGGTGATTATGCACATATCATGAAGGCAACTAGCCAACTTGATCAGTAGGATTCTTCCATCTTCGGCTAGCGCTACATTCAACCTTTTGAGCTTTTCCGCATAGGTGGATGCGTCAAGTCTGGGTATCCTTTCTATACTCAGCATGCGCTCAACAAGATAGGCTACTTCCTTGCCAAAGCTTTGCTCAATTTCTTGGATAGAAATACCTACAACTTCTACTGCCTCATGCAAAAGTGTACAGATGATACTAGGGGTGCCTAAGCCAAACTTTTTTACTATGATGGTTGCTGTCTCTAAGCCGTGGAGTACCATAGCATACCCTTGTTCATAGGGTAGCGTTTGGATGGCTTCTAGCACAAAACGTAGGGCTCTTTTAAGGGATTTTGCTTCTTCGCCCCTTATGTTTGGAGCCGTGACTTGACACAACTTTCGATACTTCCTGAGTATTTCTCTTTCTTGGTTTACTTTATCGCTTTGTTGCTGCATCTTATGAGAAGTATGAAAATAAAATTTGTCCTGGTGTATTTAGTCTAATTTTTGCCGTAAGTTTGGGGTTCTTCCGCGGATGTGGCGAAACTGGTAACCGCACTAGACTTAGGATCTAGCGCCGCAAGGTTTGGGGGTTCGAGTCCCTCCATCCGCACTCAAAAACTTTCTCCTAGCTAATCCAAAATGCCAAGCTTTTTGAAGTAAATGTAGCACTGATGATTTCAAGTTAAGTGAAATAACTTGTGTTATTAATGCAAGTATACTAGTGCTCCAATCATAAATGTTTCTATAGTGCGTAACCATTATTTTAAACGTACAGAATAGTCATAATAAGATTAACTTTTGTACAATTTATGTACCCAAAGCTGAGCAATCCCTAATCTACAGACTAGCTTGCCTACTCCAATTGTCAAGGATCCTAGGTGTTTGTATGGTATTATAGCCCTCTCTAGGCTTATTATTGCCTTCTCAATTCGAGCCTTCTAGCGGTATTTGCTCATTGCATTACCATGGGAGACTTCATGGAGTACTTCTACGCAAGCATAGATTGTAGGAATGATGGTTGTGCTAATAGGTGTGACACTTTTTAACTCATCCAGTAGCAAAGGCACTACCCCGCTCTACTTAAGGAGGAGGATTGAGTCAAGGCTTAATGCTTGTGGGCTATTAACGACAAGGGCAAAACTTTTAGCGCGTGCTCATATTCCTTATTAAATATTTTGCTTTTTCCAAAACTTTTTTAGATTTTAAGTGAGGAAAAACGCGCATGTGCCTTGTGTTTAACCCTATAAACCGTAAAAACTATGGATAACCTACGTCTAATCTCTGGACATGAAGAGTTGGCTAATCACGTAAACTTAGGTAGCTCTTCCATGTTGGTAGCTGGTAGTACTAAGTGCTGTGGAGCAGATACCTGCAGTTGTAGGGTGGGAATCTGCTGTAGCTAATACAGCTAAATTAGCACTAGAGTCAAAGGGGAGGTAAAAATGCCTCCCTTTTCATTAGACCTCTTGCACAACTGGAGGTGGGGAGTTAAGCTGGGAAAAAGCCAAAAAACTTTGCCATGAAATTTCAGAGCCTCAAAGCCTTGAATCCTCAAGCGTTCTGCCCTTTAACTAGGTGTTCAACGCTCCACTTTTGACAAAATGCTCGCCATCCTCAAAACAGCTGAAGCTAATAAGAAACCATCGGGCGGTAAGCCTAACAAGCTAGCCCTGGAAGACAGGCTCCTCATGGCTTTAAAATACCTTAGAGAATAGCGGCACCTGCTTTCACCTTGCTGGCTAGCTATGGTGTATCAGAAAAGGCCTGCTATAGGGATATTAGATGGGTTGAGGATACCATTGTTAAGCACCCGGACCTTGCCCTTGTTGGCCGTGAAGAATTGTTGGGCAGCCAGAGAGCGTATGAACTTGTCGTGCTTGATATAACTGAAAACCCCATAGAGAGACTTAAAAAAAGCAGCGGCATTACTACTCAGACAAAAAGAAAAGGCAAATTATAATTATAAAGAGGCAGATAGTAATACACAAGCAAACAGGAGCGGTGCTATGCACCTATGCACAAGGTTTTCCAAGGGCAGGTGGCACGATTTTGGGATATTTAAGGAAACTTAAAACCTATTACATCCTAGCATAGAGATAATGGCTGATAGAAGGGCATCAAGGGCTAGGTAGAATCCACAAGAGGGTCATATTACCTAAGAAAAGGAGTAGAAAGCAGCTCCTGAGTAAGCAACCAAGCAAAGGAACCTAGAGCCAGCTAGTCGGCGGGCCACCCAGAAGTATATGATAGGGAGATTTAAGTACCAATGGCCACATGATCTACCACATGCCTGTTGGTAAGGACAAGGCCTCGGGGCTTGTCAACGGATACAACCTGTACTTCCTTTTATTTCATTGATAGGCCCCTAGGCTTTTAAGGAAGCATTTGTATAAATAGTTACAACAGCCTTTTTAGCTTTCCCTACAATTTTGGATTGGAAGGGTGCCTGTCCTAAAACAGGTTGAGTACTGATACTGGAAGAGTACGCCTATTATAAAAAGTTTAATAACTTTCATGGTGAAGGATTCGCTGAGGGTAGCTAATAGAAAATTGATAGGTTTCGAGCAAAGTAGTACGCGTTTATTAGCCGAAAGCATCTATAAAACTGCACCAATCCTTTGCTCCACAAGCCTCTTTACATCGTTGTGCCTCCGTACCATTTCCAAGTCATTATTTTGAGCACAAAAATTCAACCATGACAAAAGAAAAACGCTACCAGGCTTTTATTGCCCACTTTACACAACACCATCCCGAGCCAGTAACAGAGCTCAAGTACAAAGATCCTTTTCAGCTGTTGGTAGCAGTCATCTTGAGTGCACAGTGTACAGACAAACGGGTTAATATGGCTACACCAGCATTATTCGAGGCCTTTCCTACACCAGCACGCATGGCCAGTAGTAGCTTTGAAGAAGTGTTCCCTTACATCAAGAGTATCTCTTATCCCAACAATAAGACCAAGCACTTGATTAAGATGGCTACAATGGTGGTAGAAAAATTTGGGCAGAAAATACCTGAGCAAGTAGAAGACTTGCAGAAGCTGCCTGGTGTGGGCCGGAAGACCGCCCATGTGGTGGCTGCTGTGCTCTACAACCAACCCACGTTGGCTGTAGATACGCACGTGTTGCGCGTGTCAAAGCGGCTAGGATTAGTAGAGGAAAGTGCTACAACGCCCCTAGCTGTAGAAAAGCAATTGATGCAACACCTTCCTACGCAATATATAGGCAAGGCACATCACTGGCTGATCTTGCATGGACGTTACATTTGCTTGGCACGCAAGCCTCAGTGCAATGTCTGCCCGCTCACTTCTTTTTGCCGTTACTATGTACAAATAGCTCAGCTCACCAGGTGATCGTAGTCATTTGTTGATTGGTTTGCTAGGGTATTGGTTCATTACATGAATAGAGGCTAGGCCATGTGGACAAGCCTATCAGATGGTTCAATGACTTGGCATTGGGCGGATATACCTGCTCCACATAACTCAATAACTCAACCATTTACCTCTGCTTCTGACTCTTTTTGTATATTTACCGCTTGCTATGAAAAGACTCTGGAAATACTATCTAATCGCCCTTGTAGTTATCCTTATTGACCAGGCCTTCAAGCTCTGGGTGTACTTCAATATGGACATGGGGATTCTAGGACAAATCAAGCTGCTTGGCAACTGGTTTAAATTACACTATACCCTTAACCCAGGGATGGCCTTTGGCATTCAGCTTGGATTTACCTATGGCAAGCTTTTGCTCACCTTAGGGCGTATTGCTGCTACCTTCATGATTGGCCGGTATATCTGGCTCCTGTACAGAGAAAGAGAAGGAAAGCAGTTCACACTGCTATTGTGGGGCTGGTCTCTAATCTTGGGTGGTGCGCTGGGCAATGTGATAGACAGCACTTTTTATGCTGTTTTGCTAGACAATGCTCCGCATGCTGCTCCCATGGCTTGGTTTCACGGCCAAGTCATTGACATGCTCTACCTCGACATCTGGGAAACAAAATTGCCTCCATGGATTCCTTTGGTAGGGGGTGAACATTTATCTTTCTTTCCCATCTTCAACGTGGCAGATGTAGCCATCTTCTTGGGTGTAATAGCCATCCTGGGCGCCAGGAGAATCAACCCAGCAAAAACTGTTTGATAGGTGCAATGAGGTTACTTATACCTCCTGAGCCAACCGTGGCGATGAGCTGTGGCTTGTCATACTTGCCCAGCTGGGCTATCAGGTCTTCTGTGGTACAAAGGACTTTTTGCTCAAGCGTCATCTGCTCAAAGATGAGGGCAGCATCTACTCCTTCAATAGGCTCTTCCCGATCTGGATAAAGATCTAACAAAAATACTTGGTCTGCTAGGTCCAGACTTTGGGCAAATTCTCTGGCGAAATCCCTTGTTCTAGTATAGAGGCTAGGACGAAAGACAGCTGTAATTTTTTTATCAGGATATAACGCACGAATGGCATGCAGCAAAGCGGTAATTTCTACAGGATGGTGTGCATAATCGTCTAGGAAAATGAGCTCCTCATTTTTAATGATGTAATCAAAGCGCCGCTTAACTCCCTGAAACGTAGCCATAGCTTGGCGAATCACATCAGCATTGGTTCCTAAAGACAAACAAGCCGTAATTACTGCCAGGGCATTTTCTACATTGTGGTAGCCTGGTACTACCAGTTGAATATCTTTGATCACTACTTCCTCACTCACATAGTCAAAATAAAAGTAGCCATCGCTGATACGCACGTTTGCTGCCCTGATGGCCTCATCTGCTAGCGCATAACGCACTATGCGGCTATCTCGCGTATCTAATGACAATTGTTGAGCTGCCTTCTGGTGAACAATAGCCTGACCATTAGTAGGTAATCGATCAATAAATTCTTTAAATGCCTCTCTGAACCCTTGTGCATCGCCATAAGTGTCTAAATGGTCAGGATCGACCGTGGTCACGATAGCTATGTTAGGATGTAGGTGCAGAAAAAACCGATCAAACTCATCTGCCTCTATCACAACGATGGTATCTTGATTAGCCTGACCAGTCACCAGTAAGTTAGCGTCGTATCCTTTGGCAATGCTTCCTAAAAAAGCTGTAAGGTTTTTTCCTGCACTGTGTAGCACGTGTGCTGCCAAAGAGGAGGAGGTTGTTTTGCCGTGTGTACCTGATACAGCTAGGGTAAAGTGGCGCTGCGTAATGGTTCCTACAACCGCTGAGCGCTTACATAGCGCATAACCATGGGCTTTGAGGTAGGTCAGAATTTGGTTTTTGCTTGGAATAGCTGGCGTGTATACAATAAGGCTCTTGTCTCTGTGCTGTGTAATCTTATGCGGGATAGTTGCTACCAGCTCTTCAAAGAATATCTCTATGCCCTCTTGGGCTAGTTGGTCTGTAAGCGCTGTCGAAGCCCGGTCGTATCCAAATACTTGTACGCCTTGTGCGTTAAACCAGCGTGCCAAAGCACTCATGCCATATCCTCCCACCCCAAGCAGGTAAACATATTGGTAGTCTTGTAGTAGTAAGTTATTCATGGTTACACTTTGGTTAGTAGACCCTCAGGTGCTGACCAAGGGATGGAACAGTATGAGCCAAACGAGTCATCTCTTCTACAATAGCTGCTGTGGCCTGTGGCCTGGCCCATGCTTTGATATTTTCTGCTAAGAGTTTTTGTTGAGCCGTATCATTTAAAAGCTGAATTGCCTTATGGGCAAGTGTTTGCCTTGCCTCTTTATCTTCGACCATTAGGGCTGCATTTTGCTTCACCAGTGGTAACACGTTGTGTGTCTGATGGTCGGCTACTACATTAGGAGAGGGCACAAAAATAACTGGCTTTTGCGCAATGCTAAGTTCTGCAATGGCCAAAGCACCTGCTCTGGAAATCACGACGTCAGCTGCTGCATAAGTTAGGTCCATCCGTTCTATAAAAGGATAGACTTTGACAAAGGTTCGTTGTTGCGGGGAGAGTTGTGTTTGGATACGCTCAAAATAAAAGCTCCCAGTAGGCCAAATAAGCTGTACACCTGCCTCTATCAACTGGTCAACAGCTTGTAAAATGCTTTCATTAATGGTCTTAGCTCCTAGACTTCCTCCTAATATTAACAGACACTTTTTATCGGCAGTTAATCCAAAATACTTGTAAGCAGCCTGCTTTTTATCAGTTAGGTGCAAGATGTCTTGTCGCACAGGGGTGCCTGTAAGAACAATTTTATCAGCGGGAAAATATTGCTTCATGTGCGCATAGGCTACGCATACCTTGTTCACATAGCGCCCTAAAACTTTGTTAGCAAGGCCTACTGCAGCGTTCTGCTCCTGAATGAGGGTAGGTATCTTACGCTTAGCAGCCATGTACACCACAGGACTGCTGGCATATCCTCCTGTACCCAAGACCACATCGGGCCGAAATTTTTTTAGAATGTTCCTTGCTTGCCATAGACTTTGTATTAAGCTGAAAGGAAGGAAGAGATTAGGAAACAGTTTTTTACGCTGAAACCCTCTGATGCTGAGCCCTATGATAGGATAGCCAGCTGCAGGCACTTTTTGCATCTCCATTTTTCCAATCGCTCCCACAAACAAAATGTCTGTAGCTAGTTTTTGCTCCTTGAGTGCATTTGCTACAGCGATGGCTGGGTAGATATGCCCCCCTGTACCCCCTCCACTAATGATGATTTTCATGGTCTGTTGACTAAGCAACTAATCTCTATAGCTTGTTGAGCATAATGATAGAGAATTATACCAAACCTCTAACCTCCCAGCGTATGCCTTCAGGCTTCTCTCCAGAAAAGTAAAAGAAGCAAGAGCAACTAGGGGAGGGATGTAGTAGGCCTAGGTTTATCCTCTTAGGTGATTCCTAGACAAGCTTTCACTTCGTTAAATTCGCGCTTGTTATCTGCCATGATCATGAGGTTGTCTCCTACCTCCAGGACTGTATCTCCACGAGGGGTTAAATAACTTTCTTTCCTACTGATAAGCACAATTAATGCGCTTTTGGGGAAACCCAGTTCTACAATCTTTTTGCCTACTGCAATCGAATTCTTGGGTACCACCATTTCTATTAGCGCACTCTTAACGTCTTCCGAAAGTGTGATGGCACTAAACTTTTTTTTAAGTACTTTGGCCTCTAGATTAAGCCATTTTGCAAGAGGATAGAGCGTTGTACCTTGGAACAAGATGGAAGTTAATACAATAAAAAAGACGATATGAAAGATCGTATCTGACTTTTGAACGCCCTCTAGCAAAGGATAAGTAGCAAAAACAATGGGAACAGCTCCTCTAAGCCCTACCCAAGAGATAAACAACTTTTGTTTGTAATCTACCTTTTTGAAAAAAGCCAAGGAGAGGAATACGCCTAATGGGCGTGCTATAAACATCAGTACTAGCGAAATGAGTACGCCGACCCCAGCTACAGGAATAAGGTGTTTGGGAAAAACGAGCAGCCCTAAGACGATAAACATCACCACCTGCATGAGCCAGGTTATGCCCTCATAAAACCTTATAAGGCTTTTTTTGTGCAAAAAATCCTGACTTCCCAACACCAGGGCTGCAATGTAAACTGCTAGAAACCCACTGCCATGGATAAAGTTGGTAGCAGAATACGTAAACAAAATCATGGAAAGCGTCAAGCCTGGATAAAGTGACTCATGGTTGAGCTGTGCTTTATTCACTACAAACACAATGGCCTTGCCAACAAGGAAGCCTACCACACCACCTATGATCATTTCTCTGAAAAACATAGGAACAGCAGCGAGCAAACTTACTTCCTTGCCTTTGGTAAGTACCCCTATGAAAAAGACCAGTAAAAAGTAAGCCATGACGTCATTGCTTCCTGATTCTAGCTCTAAGGTGGGGGCTAGGTTGTGTTTAAGGTTGAGATTTTTGGAGCGTAAAATGGAAAACACAGCAGCAGCATCTGTGGAAGAAATAATAGAGCCCACCAAGAGGCTTTCGGTCAAGCTAAAGTCAGTGACCCAATAAATGAAGTAACCAATGCTAAAAGCAGTGACCAGCACGCCAACAGTAGAAAGCAATACACCGTTCCATATGATAGGTCGGATATGCTCAAAGTCAGCATCAAGCCCACCAAAAAAAAGAATCAGGGTGATTGTAATGGCCCCTAGCACTTTAGCAATGTGGTAATTGTGGAAGTTAATGCCTCCTATGCCATCAGAGCCAGCCAGCATACCAATACCCAAAAAGATAAGCAGGGTAGGAATCCCTATTTTGGTAGAAATCTTACTTGCCAGTATGCTGATAAAGAGCAAGAATGAGCCAACAATTAATATGCCTTCTATAGTAAAATCCATGAATGTACTTTTTTCACTAAAATAGAGAGTGTGGCCTACAAAGAAAAATTATGTGCTCCCTATTGATGCTTATGCATAACCAAGGCAGGCTAGGTTGAGTTAACTAGCTTTAAGTAATAATTATGCTGGACTGGCTAACTTTACGCACTTAATTTACCTGTACATGCCTATCCCAATATGTCGTTACTTCCTGGAAGTTGCCTATCAAGGGACCTACTACCACGGCTGGCAGGTACAGCAAAACACCATCACAGTCCAAGGAGTTATCCAGGAATGCTTGGCAAAGATATTGCAAAGGGAGGTAAAAATTGTGGGAAGCAGTAGGACAGATAGCGGGGTCCATGCAAAGCAGCAATTTGCGCATATAGATTTGGAAACCACAGTGGACATTGACCGGTTGCACTACCAGCTCAATGCAGTCTTGCCCCCTGATGTTGCCATTACCTCTATGCAACCTGTCAAGCTTGGCACTCATGCTCGGTTTAGTGCCCTTGCTAGGACTTACGTATACACCATCGTACAAGCCAAAGATCCTTTTCAGCAGCAGGTGAGCTACTGGCTCAGAGGCACATTTGACCTAAGAAAAATGAATGAAGCAGCTGCTATATTGTGCTGCAAAAAAGATTTTGAGGGTTTTAGCAAGGCTCATTCAGGTCTTGAAAATTATTTATGCACGGTGATGGAGGCCAACTGGACAACCCAAAGAGGGCAGCTCATTTTTCACATCAAGGCCAATCGTTTTCTGAGGGGCATGGTCAGAATTATTGTTAGTAACCTACTCCAGGTGGGTGCAGGTAAGTTGAGTGTATCAGCTTTTGAAGCCCTTATTGACCAGAAAGGTAAAAATGTAACTGCCAGCTTGGTCCCTGCCGGTGGACTGACCTTAGCAGCAGTAGCTTACGCTGATGGTATTTTCTTAGCCTAAAGTTCACCTCACCTTCCTAACCTTTTCCTATTTTCGTCTTTTGTGATGGAGAACCAAAGATCAGGCGCTAAAATCATTGACTCACAGGTACTGAAAAAGCTTTTTGTATTTTTGAGACCGTACAGAAGTGCCTTTTATCTACTCATTCTGCTTACCATCCTGCTGGGCATACTAGGCCCTGTACAGCCTTACCTAGTCCAGCGTACAATTGATCAATACATTGTTCACGGAGACTACGAAGGACTAGCCAGGATGGCTATCCTTTTGATGACCTTACTGGCTGTACAGGTCATTGTGCAGTACTTCAATACCTACCTTTCAGACTGGCTGGGCCAGCAGGTGGTCAAAGACATCCGTATTCAAGTCTATGCCCATATTATCCGGCTCAAAGCTAGTTTCTCGACTAAAACGCCTGTGGGAAGGCTAGTAACCCGCAATATCTCTGATACTGAAACGCTTGCTGATGTCTTTAGCCAAGGCATGGCAGCATTGGTCGGTGATCTATTACAGCTACTGTTTATCATTATCCTCATGTTTTACATCAACTGGCGGTTGGCACTAGCGAGTTTGATCACTTTGCCCCTGCTGATTGTACTTACTTACCGATTCAAAACAAAAATCAAGACTGCCTTTGGAGAATTGAGAAATGCTGTAGCAGCACTGAATGCTTTTGTGCAAGCTCGGATTACAGGCATGACTGTTGTACAAATTTTTAATCGAGAACAACAAGAGTTTGAAAAGTTCAGGAAACTTAACGAAGATCACCAAAAGGCAAGTATTCAATCAGTACTGTACTATGCGTTCTACTTTCCTCTGATTGCTATTGTCAACTCTGTGAGTGTTAGCTTACTGATTTGGTATGGCGCCAAAGAGGTCATGCATGGCACTACTAGTTTTGGTGATCTGGTTGCTTTTTTGATGTATATCCAACTATTTTTTCGCCCCCTTCACCTTATTGCAGACCGTTTTAACACCCTACAAATGGGCATTGTCAGTACGGATCGTATTGTTAAGCTGTTAGAGAACGACGAGCAGTTGGTGAATAAGGGCACTTACAGACCTAAAAGCCTGCAGGGAGAGGTTATCTTTCAAAATATCTGGTTTGCTTATGAGCAAGGGCATTATGCCCTGAAAGACATTTCTTTTCACCTTGAAGCTCAAAAGTCTTTGGCTATTGTAGGGGCTACTGGAGCAGGAAAATCTACGATTATCAATTTAATAGAGCGGTTTTATGATGTCCAAAAAGGAGAAATTAAGATAGATGGTATTAACATTATGGACTATGACCTAGCGGTATTAAGGAAGCACGTAGGCCTGGCCTTGCAAGACGTCTTTCTTTTTTCTGCTAGTATCTATGAAAATATTACCCTAGGTAACCTTGCCATTTCTAAAGAACAGGTTGTCCAAGCAGCCAAACTGATTGGTATTCATGACTTTATTTTACAATTGCCAGGAGGTTATGATTACAACGTCATGGAAAGGGGCATGACACTTTCCATGGGGCAAAGGCAATTACTGGCTTTTGCCCGCGTGCTGGTCTACGACCCCCGCATTCTGATTCTAGATGAATCTACTTCTTCTATGGATACTGCTACAGAAGCACTGATACAAAAGGCTACTGCCATGCTTATGCAAAACAGGACCTGTATTCTCATAGCCCACCGCCTTTCTACCGTCCAGTATGCAGACAAAATTTTGGTACTCAAGCATGGAGAAATACAAGAACAAGGTACGCACAGAGCCTTGCTAGCGCAGGGGGGCTATTATGCGGCACTTTACAAAGCTATGTGATCATTTATTGATGGAGGCATCGGCTGAGGGCATTGGTTTTAAGGCCATAACACTATCAGCAGTTTATAAAAGCACTGAGCTACCAAGTTGCCCAATCCACAGAGGGGCTATGTCAGATACTTCACTGTGCTTGAGCTAAAAAAGAAAGCAATATTAAGCAACAAACAGTACCTCAATCATCCAATTAACTCAATTATTCAATCGACCAATGAAATGAGCAGTTTTGGCATTTACATGCATATTCCTTTTTGCAAGCAGGCCTGCCATTATTGTGACTTTCATTTTAGCACAAACCTGCGGCTGAAACCGCAGTTACTACAAGCCATTGCCCAAGAGCTCAAAATGCGGCGGGAATATATGGGCGATGCACAGGTGAAGAGCATTTACCTGGGAGGTGGTACGCCCTCCTTGTTAGAGGCTTCAGAGGTAGAGGCACTGTTAACGCTTATTAGACAGCTCTTTCCAGAAAAGGAGTCTGTAGAGGTAACGCTAGAAGCTAATCCAGACGATATTACTTTAACCAAGCTTCGTGCACTCAAAACCGCTGGCATTAATCGGTTAAGCATCGGGATACAGTCTTTTCACCAGGAAGTGCTGCGTTATCTCAACAGAGCGCATGATAGCGCAAGTGCCCTGGCCAGTGTAGCGCTGGCTAGAAAAGCAGGCTTTGACAACCTGAGTATTGACCTGATGTATGCTATTCCTGGAGTAAGCCAAGCAATGTGGGAAAGTGACTTGGCGATTGCCATGACATTACAGCCAGCGCATATGGCAGCATATTGCCTTACAATTGAACAAAAAACGGCTTTTGGACGCTGGCAGCACCAAGGAAAACTCAAAGCAGTAGCAGAGGAAACTGCTGCCCAGCAATTCGAAACCTTGTTAGCAGTAACGGAAGCACATCGTTACGAGCACTACGAGATTTCAAACTTTAGCCAGCCTGGGCACTATGCCCAGCATAACACGAACTACTGGAAGCAAGGCAGCTACTTAGGTGTAGGGCCTGGCGCACACTCTTATGATGGGGAAACACGGCAGTATAACGTGGCCCACAACCAGCGTTATATAGCAAGCATCCAACAAGGTGTAATCCCTTGTACAGTAGAAGTGCTCAGTAGAGAAGATCACATCAATGAATACATGATGACTAGTCTGCGCACCCAATGGGGCTGTGATCTGGCGTGGCTAAAGGCGCAGTATGGATATGACTTGCAACAAACCATGCAACCCTACCTTGCAAAGCTGATCCATGAGCAGCTGGCTGTGTTGGAAAATCAAAAACTGCTACTAACACGTCGAGGGAAGCTGCTGGCCGACCAAGTCGCCACAGATTTATTTATAGCTTAGCACCCAGAAAATTTAGGGCAGTCTTAGGGACACCCATTGTGTTGACCTATCTATCTACTATGAAGACCTATCTAAGAATATTGTCTTATGCAGGCCCTATTCGGCGGCTCATTTCTTTTTATTTACTTACCACTGCACTGGCTACCTTTTTTGGGTTGGTCAACCTCAGCTTGCTTGTCCCTTTGCTAGAGGTGCTGTTTGGAAAAAATGAAGTCAGCGATACCCTAACTGCTATTCCTAAACCTGTATTTTCCATTAGCCTTGCCTATTTAAAAGGCTTATTTAATTATCACTTCCTTCATGTCATTGCTAGCCATGGGCGATTGAGCGCCCTTTATTTTGTCTGCATTATCCTGACTACCTCTGTATTGCTTACTAACCTTTTTAGGTACTTGGCTGAAATCGTTGTAGCCGCAATACATATCAATGTGGTACATAACCTAAGAAAAGAACTTTTCGATAAGGTTACATGCTTACACCTAGGCTACTTTACTAACCAGAAAAAAGGAGATATCATTGCCAGGCTGACAAGCGATGTGCAAGAAGTTGAACATGCGATCACCGATACCTTTAGGGTACTCTTTAAAGAGCCTATTACAATTATCAGCTTTTTCATTGTACTCTTCCACATATCCACTCAACTAACCTTGCTAGCCTTGCTCTCATTGCCCCTCATAGGGGGTGGAATAATAGCCCTTGTGAGAAGGGTGCTTAAAAAAGCTACGCAAAGTCAGGCAGCACTAGGTAGGTTGACAAGCATCGTAGAAGAGACTTTAGGAGGCATGCACGTTATCACAGCCTTTGCAGCCCGCCTTTATGCCTCGGAAAAGTTTAAGCAAGAGAATAAAAGTTATGCCCAAATCAACTTCTCTATGTTCCTCAAGAAAAGTCTTATTCCCCTTTTATCTGAATTTCTAGGCGTATTGGTGATGACCTTACTTTTGGTTTGTGGAGGCAAAATGGTTTTGCTCAATCCCTCCACTTTTACGGCAAGCACCTTTATCCCCTATATTATCATATTTGCCCAAGTCCTGGTTCCTATCAAATCCATTTCCAAATCTTTGAGCAACATTCAGCGCGGTTTGGCTGCAGGAGAACGCATATTTGTCCTTGCAGATACTGTACCTACTATTCTTAACAAACCAGGTGCGCAAAAAATTAAGACACTCTACCAAGGTATCACCTTCAGCGAGGTAAGCTTTGCTTACGAGCGCAAGCCTGTTTTAAAATACCTTAACCTAGCAATAGCGCCAGGCAGAAAGATTGCACTAGTAGGCTCTTCAGGCAGTGGCAAGTCAACTATCATTCATCTACTCAATAGGTTGTATGATGCAACACAAGGAACAATAGAAATTGACGGCTTGTCTATACAAGACTACGACGTTGAATCACTGAGAAATTTCATCAGTGTGGTCCCCCAAGAAACAATGCTGTTTCATGACACTGTGTTTAACAATATCGCTTTCGGTAGGCCTGAAGCTTCCAAGGAGGTAGTGATAGAAGCTGCCAAAATTGCTCATGCCCATGACTTTATCAAAACACTGCCTCTGGGCTACCAAACAGTGATTGGTGGACAAGGCACCAAGCTTTCAAGTGGACAAGCGCAGCGCATAGGCATTGCCCGCGCTGTATTATCCAAGCCCTCTGTACTCATTTTAGATGAAGCTACTTCTGCACTGGACCGCCCCTCAGAAAGCCTGGTTCAGGGAGCGCTAGACCAGATGATGAAAGGAAAGACTTTGTTGGTTGCTGCCCATCGCCTAGGTAGCATTTGGAATGCAGACGAGATTCTCGTACTCGATGCTGGAGAGGTGGTAGAGCGCGGTACACATGAAACCCTCGTGCAGCAAGAAGGGTTATACAAAAGGCTGATTATCAGAGAATAAATGGCTTTGCACCTTATAGCTAGGAAACAATAAAATGAAGCTGGCATGAAAGCCCCCTACAAGCTGCTATAGATAGCCTACCATTGACCCTCCTCAGTATCCCTTGAAAATGGCTTTGTGAGGCTGGCTTGTATACCTTCATGACTTAGGGTAACTTTGGCCATTGTTTTTGACCCTAAAAGCTACACACCATATGAGAGAAAAAGGCTTGGTTGCTTTTTTGACCGCTATCATTTCCCTACTCTGCTTATACTACCTGTCCTTTACGTGGGTATCTGCTAGGGTACAACAAAAAGCCACGCTTCATGCCACAGATGAAAACGGTAACATCGACTTTTCCAAAAAACAAGCTTATCTGGATGCTGTATGGAAACAACCTGTCTACAACCTTTTAGGAGTTCAATACACTTACGAAGAGGTCAAAGAAAACGAGCTGAGTTTGGGTTTGGATCTACAAGGTGGCATGCATGTGACTCTAGAGGTATCTCCTGTAGAGCTAATCAAAAATTTAGCAGGAAGCAGTAAAGACGCAGCTTTTTTAACAGCACTTGCGCAAGCCCAACAACAACAAGCACAGACTTCCTTTACCACACTATTTTACCAAGCCTACAAAGCACAGCGCCCAGACGGGAAGCTCAGTGAAATTTTTGCCACAGCAGCCAACCGCACCCGTATTAGCTATGAATCAAGCGACAAAGAGATTTTAAAAATCATTGACCAAGAGATTGACAATGCTATCGGTCGCTCTTTTGAAATCCTTAGAGCCCGTATCGATCGTTTTGGCACTTCACAACCCAATATCCAACGCTTGCAAGGCACGAGCAGAATTCAGATAGAGCTGCCTGGCGCCAACAACCCAGAAAGGGTAAGAAAGCTGCTACAAGGGGTAGCACAGCTTAGATTTTGGGAAGTGTATGAGATCGCTGAATTAGCAGAGGCGCTGCAGGCTATTGATAACCTGCTTGTAGCAGAACAAAAGGCAGTCCTCCCTACTTCCTCCCAGCAAAAGCATTTACCCACACAGACAGCTAAGGATAAAGAGCTAGCAGCGCAGCTCGCTCAGGACGACGAGGCGCAAGCTAAGGACCCCTCGATCATGTCACCACTCTTTAGACTGTTGAAAGGTCCCTATGGGTTCACTTATTCTGTAGGAGACGTGGCTACTGTTAACAGCATTTTTGCTAGGAGTGACGTCAAATCCTTGCTTCCTAATGATTTAAAATGGTTGTGGGATGTTAAACCCCACCAACTCCAAGACGGCACAGCAGTAGTAAGCCTTTATCCTATCAAACAACAACGCGGTGGCCAGGCAGCTTTGGAAGGTGACGTTATTACTGATGCACGCCAAGGGTTTGATGACCGAGGCCGACCTACTGTAAGCATGCAGATGAACAGTAGTGGTGGTAGATCCTGGAAAAAGATCACAGCCAATAACATTGACAGGCGTATCGCTATTTCCTTAGATGATTACGTTTATTCAGCACCTGTTGTCAATACAGAAATTCCAAATGGTAGCTCGCAGATCACAGGTAACTTTACGATTGAAGAGGCCAAAGACCTAGCCAACATCCTGAAAGCAGGTTCCTTACCTGCTCCGGTCAGGATTGTAGAAGAAGCCATTATTGGCCCTACCCTTGGCAAAAAAGCACAAGCGCAAGGCATTGCCTCTATGCTCGTAGGCCTAGGATTGGTCGTTTTGTTCATGGTACTCTACTATGCCAAGGGAGGCTTAGTTGCCAACCTAGCGCTAGTCTTCAATGTCCTTTTCATCCTAGGGGTGCTTGCCCAGCTCAATGCTTCTTTGACTTTGCCAGGCATTGCAGGCATTATACTCACCATCGGCATGTCTATTGATGCCAACGTGTTGATCTTTGAGCGTATTCGAGAAGAACTTCAAGCAGGGATGTTAATGAAAGCAGCCATCGAGCGAGGCTACCAAAAGGCTTATAGCTCTATCATCGACGCTAATGTGACCACTTTCCTTACTGGTTTTATACTTTATCTACTAGGGCAGGGTCCTGTACGTGGTTTTGCTACCACCTTGATGATCGGTATTGCCAGCTCCTTTTTCTCTGCTGTGTTTATAACCCATGTAATTATGGATTGGCTGACCAGCCGTGGCAAAGAAAATATGCTTACATTCTCTTTTGCTTACAACAAAAATTTGTTACGCAACCTTAAGTTTGACTTTCTTAAGATGCGCCGCCTCTCGTATGCAGTTTCTCTTGCATTCATAGGCATTGGCTTGACACTCATAGCCAAGCAAGGCGGTCTCAACTTGGGCGTTGACTTTACTGGGGGTAGGGCTTATGTAGTAGCCTTTAGCCAGCCTGTAGAACCTTCTGCTTTAAAGACTCGACTAGCCAATCATTTTGGCGACCAGGGAATAGAGGTGAAAACTTACGGTGCTAATAATGTACTCAAGGTCACCACTAGCTACCTCATCCAAGAAGAAAATGATGAAAAGGTAAAAGAAGCTTTGGTCCAAGGAATCAAAGACCTGACAGGGCTTATGCATGCTGACAATGCGGAAGTAGGGCGAGAAGGCACTTTTACTATTGTCAGTGCTGCTAAGGTAGGGGCCACCATTGCTGGCGATATCAAGTCAGCAGCACAGCAGTCTATTCTCCTCTCGCTGGTAGTAATTTTTCTCTACATCCTGATTCGCTTTCGCAAGTGGCAGTTTAGCTTGGGTGCCGTGCTTGCTTTGTTCCACGATATTCTGGCGGTGTTTGCTGCCTTTGGCATGGCCAGGGCTTTGGGCTATGTATACGAAGTAGACCAGATATTTGTTGCAGCTGTGCTTACTATCATCGGCTACTCTATCAATGATACAGTAGTGGTGTTTGACCGAATCAGAGAAAGGCTGCAAATGAAAACAGATAGTAGCTTCTTCGAAATAGTAAATCGTTCTATCAACGAAACTTTGAGCCGAACCTTGATTACTTCTCTGACTACACTCATCGCTGTAGCCATCCTGTTTACCTTTGGTGGCGAAGCGCTTCGGGGATTCTCCTTTGCAATGCTGGTGGGTATTGTCTTTGGTACTTACTCTTCTATTTTCATTGCAACCCCCCTAGCCATTGACCTATCTAAAAAGTACAGAAAGGCAAACAATAGCGGGAAGAAGCTTACCCCGCTGTCCTGAGTTGCAAACTCAGGACAGCCAAGTAGACGCAGGATAGGTGGGCATTAGGCTACTTGTCAAGACATCTGTGCTTTGGCATGCTATGAGTACCCAACAGCGTCTGAATAACCTGGATTAGTAAGCTTGTGCAAAGATTACCTTTTGCTGCGAAGGCTTGCCTGTATACATACATATACCCCTTTCTTGAGGAGCGTCTAGAGGAATACAACGGATGGTAGCTTTGGTTTCTGCTTGGATCTTTTTTTCTGTCTCTGTAGTCCCGTCCCAATGCGCCATCACAAAGCCACCTTGCCGGGCCACCACTTCCTTAAAGTTCTGGTAGGTATCAACATGCGTCGTGTGCGTTTCTCTGAAATTAAGGGCCCGTTGGTAAAGGTTAGCTTGAATGGCTACTAGCAGCTCATTGACTACAGCTACTAGGTTGTCTGCACCTACAATGATTTTTTCCTTGGTATCTCTTCTGGCTAACTCAACAGTATTGTTTGCTAGGTCCTTAGGGCCTATGGCTATGCGTAGCGGCACACCCTTGAGTTCGTATTCGGCAAACTTCCAGCCTGGCTTGTGGATATCTCGGTCGTCTAGTTTGACAGCTATACCTTGTGCTTCAAGCTTTTCTTGGATAGAAGTCAGCTGCTGAGCAATGGCTACTCGTTCTGCTGCGCTTTTGTAGATAGGGATGAGCACCACCTGGATGGGTGCGAGCTGAGGAGGGAGCACCAAGCCCTCGTCATCTGCATGGGTCATGATCACTGCTCCTATTAAGCGAGTAGTAACCCCCCAAGAAGTGCCCCATACATAGTCTAGTTGTCCTGCTTGGTTGGCAAAGGTAACGTCAAAGGCCTTGGCAAATTTCTGCCCTAAGAAATGAGAAGTACCTGCTTGTAAGGCTTTTCCGTCTTGCATCAGTGCCTCAATGGTATAGGTTTCTTCTGCCCCTGCAAAACGCTCATGCGCCGTCTTAGTGCCCTTGAGGAGGGGAATTGCCATGTAGTTTTTAGCAAAATCGCTGTAGATATTGAGCATTTGAAGCACTTCTTGTTCTGCCTCTTCTCGGGTAGCATGGGCTGTATGGCCTTCTTGCCACAAAACCTCAGCAGTTCTCAAGAAAAGCCGAGGACGCATCTCCCACCGTACAATGTTGCTCCACTGGTTGATTAGTAGGGGCAGGTCCCTGTAGGACTGAATCCAGTTTTTATAAGTGTTCCAGATAATAGTTTCTGAAGTAGGACGGATAATCAGCTCTTCTTCTAGCTTGGCCTCAGGATCAACTACCAGCCCCTTGCCATCGCCGGCATCTTTCAACCGGTAGTGCGTGACAACCGCGCACTCTTTGGCAAAACCTTCTATATGGTCTGCCTCACGGCTTAAGTAAGATTTAGGAATGAAGATAGGAAAGTAGGCGTTGCAATGCCCAGTATCTTTGAATGCCTTATCCAAGATAGCCTTCATCTTTTCCCAGATAGCAAAGCCATAGGGTTTGATAATCATGCAGCCGCGTACAGGGGCATTCTCAGCTAGGTCTGCTTTTTTGACTAATTCGTTATACCACGCTGCGTAATTTTCTGCTCTTTTAGGTAGGCCTGGGGACATATACTAGACGGTTATGAAGTGAAAAAACAGTGCTAATATACCACTGTAGCTAGTCTAGCCCAAAGTAGTACATGTGCTATCCCCCTTTTTTGCTGTACTATCCAGTATTTAACTTTACAGTTAGGTTGCTTATACTCATCCCTTTGTCAACCAACTAATACGACTATATTGCGCCTTTAACCAACACCTGCTCAGGTAACTCATGTTACGCAAGCGCTGCGAGCTATTTTTATAAAAGGTGTTCGCTCGCAGAGCAACTCCATAAAAGCGCTTCTCCTTAATGAAGGAGTAGTTAAGGGTGGTCTTACAACCTATCCATTTAACGTGGGACTATGGAGTGATGCTATTGCAAAGCCAGATTTAAACCCTTTTTGGTCCTGTGAACACATGTTATGCGTAAGTCGGATCAAATAATAATGTTTACTTCGGGTACGAGTGCAACGCCCCATTGTTCTTTTATTGATTGCTGAATGGCTTGGGCTAGCCCGTAGATTTCTTGGCCAGTACCCCCACCATAGTTGACAAGTACCAGAGCATGTTTTTCATGTACTCCTACAGCCCCCCTTGTTTTTCCTTTCCATCCACACTGCTCAATCAGCCATGCAGCTGGTATTTTGACCTGACTTCCAGCTTGTACATAGCCGGGTAGGGCGGGATGCATATGCTTGAGTTGTTCAAATTGGGAGCGTGGTATAACGGGGTTTTTAAAAAAGCTACCTGCATTGCCTAGGATAGCTGGATCAGGGAGTTTACGCTGGCGGATGTGGATGACAGCATCACTCATGGCTTTGAGGGATAATACTTGTACGTTTATGGCCTCTAGGGCTGCTTGGATGTCTCCATAAGCGAGCTGAAAAGTAGGTTGTTTATGTAACCTTAAAGTAACGTAGAGAATGATGTAGGCTCCTTTTAAAGCGTTTTTAAAAATGCTATCTCTATAACCAAAAGCACAATCTGCTTTACTAAAGGTGTGGATAGCGCCTGTCTTGACTTCCATAGCTTCCAGCGACTCAAACACATCGCTCAACTCTACTCCATAAGCGCCAATGTTTTGCACAGGCGCTGCCCCTACTGTACCTGGAATCAGGGATAGGTTTTCAATGCCTGCATAGCCTTGTGCTACACAGTACAATACAAGGGCGTGCCAGTCTATCCCTGCTCCTGCTTTGACCCAAGCATGATCTTGATCTTCTTTAACAAGCGTGACCTCCTCTATAGCCATGTGGACCACCAGTCCTTCAAAATCCTGCACAAACAACAGGT
Source organism: uncultured Cytophagales bacterium (assembly GCA_963705385.1). Classification (GTDB taxonomy): domain Bacteria; phylum Bacteroidota; class Bacteroidia; order Cytophagales; family Amoebophilaceae; genus MFD02979-c5. The sequence continues at coordinate 994,757 of OY970075.1, read as the reverse complement.
TGCTACCTCCACCTAGGATTAACCAGGGGCTATTTCTCAACTGCCCACTTACCAAAGGGCTGCGTAAGGTCTGGATATCCTTGATGTGTACGTAGTAACGCGCTTGAGCATCTAGCTTAAATGTATTGAAGTGCTTAAGAGAAGCATATTCCTGTAAAAGCATGAGTTAGTGATAAAATTAGTTGTTATTGACGGCCTCTCCCACTCTCAGTCTAACGCTGCGTGCTCGGTTGTTGGCTTGTATTGCTGCTAAAGGAGCAGTGATTGGTTTTCTATAAACAGGCTTTAAGGGCCTTATCACGTTGCCATAGACATCTTGCTGCAGTTCCCCCTCAAAGTTGCCGGTGTTGAGAAAGTGTTTCACTAGCCTATCTTCTAAGGAGTGGTAGGTCAATACTACCAACCTACCCTGTGGCTTCAAAGTTTGGGTGCTTTGCTGCAAAATTTCCTTTAAAGCTCCTAACTCATCGTTCACTTCAATGCGAAAGGCTTGAAACACTTGTGCATAATATTTGAACTCCCTGCCTCTAGGAGCAAAACGCTGCAAAATTGCTCGCAGTTCGTCAGTTCTGTTGATAGGCTGAACAGCCCTAGCTGCTACGATAGCTCGGGCTAGGGTGCGAGCATTGCGCACTTCACCATAGTTTTGTAACAGCAACTGCAGCTGGGTTTCACTATAAGTATTAACAATGGTATGGGCAGTGAGGGTAGTTTCTTGGTTCATGCGCATGTCGAGCATGCCCTCAAACCGTGTAGAAAAACCACGCTCAGCAGTATCTATTTGATGAGAAGAAACCCCTACGTCAGCTATAATGCCATCTACCTGGTGCACCCCATAAAAAGCTAGAAACTGTTGCATGAACCTAGCATTGGCCTTGATAAAGGTGAAGCGTTTGCTTTTGAGCTCGCTTGCTACTTGGGCAGCTGCTTGGTCTTGGTCAAAGGCAAATAACTTGCCTCCTGAAAGCCGTTCTAGGATGGCTTGCGCATGCCCGCCACCACCAAAGGTAAGGTCTACGTAAGTGCCTTGGGGGTTGATGTCCAACCCCTCCAGGCTTTCCTGCAGTAAGACAGGTAGATGGTACATGTAGCGTATTATTTAAGCTTGCTCAGTATAATACGTAAGGCATTGCCTTGGCGCCTTCACAATGTAAGCTCGCAGAAGATCGGTAGTAAGGCAACCGCCTAGTTAGTTACTTGGACAGGCACCTGGGACAAGCAAGGTTGAAAGAGGTCTGAAACTCAAGGGACTCTTGGTAAAATACTTTCAATGCTTCTGTAAGGAGTACAGCCACATGGATGGCTCTTGTTATAAATTCTTTTTGGTCTTTAGGTTTACAGTAATCAAACAGTAATTTAATTGGAGAATTGCTGTGTTCTATCACTTTTTCCCAAATGAAGCTAGCTTCATAAGCTATGAGGACGTCAGCTACAGCATTGTTAGGATCTATGTCTTTAAGGTTTTTAGTGTGGCATGCATTGCCTTTCTCAAAGCCTCGTCTAAGTCCATCACTACAAGCGTTATCTCACCAAGCGACAGGCTTGTTATCGGGCTATTCCCATCAAGTTTGGCCTTGACAGATTTGGCCCTACTAGAGATTTCAAGCATTCTGACAAGGTAATCTTTGCCCACCCAGGCTAAAGCAAGCGAGTATTCATTAGCAAGATCAGCAAATTGGTCCTTGTCTAACTTGACAAGGCTGGCAGCGTAGACAGCAGCACTTTGGGCACCATCACAAAATTGTCGATGATCGCTATTCACATCCACTTTTGAAGCACCTTGCTGATATACTGATTGCACAGAAGCCAGCCAACCAACGACCAAAGAGGGATTTTGTACCAACTGATCAGCTTGGTCTTTGGCAGCTGTAACGATTTTTTCTTTTTGTTCTTTAGTCATTGGATCAGGCCCACTATCGAGCTTGTTTTTTTAGGGAATGCAGGACCCTTACCGCAATTGAGTAACGTTCCTAGGGTAATAAAGAGTGCTAAGTCCTTGACCAAAGCTGATTTTCTTCTCACACAATCATGGTTTTTCTACATCGTAGGACTACAGGACCACTCAACCATGGTTATACCCCAACTTTTTTCTTACAATATTAATGCTTATTTCTTGTACCATAGAGGGGGCAGCCAAGGCCTCAAATTGCATCATTGGGTAGCCCGCGCGCTTTGCCAAGCTGCAGCATATAGGCATATGCCTCTTCATACTCATTCTTAATCTCTCCTTCTAAAACTGCTTCTTTAAGCGCTTCCTTGATCTCTCCTACCAGCTTAGAAGGCTTTAAGTCAAAGGTCTGCATGATAATTTCACCAGTGATAACAGGTTGAAAGTTTCTGAGTGTGTCTTTTTCTTCTACTGCCCTAACCTTGTCCTCTACCCGGTCAAAGTTTTGCAGGTACTGCTTTACTTTTGTGTCATTTCTAGATGTAATGTCTGCCCTACAAAGCAGCATCAGATCTTCTAAAGTATCTCCTGCTTCATAGACTAGCCGTCTGATAGCTGCGTCCGTGACTTCTTCTTTAGCCAAAGCAATGGGGCGCAGGTGCAGGCGCACTAACTTTTGCACGTAAGCCATGTTTTCCTGTAGCGGCAGTCTCATGGCTCTGAAAATTCTAGGCACCAGCTTGGCTCCTAAGTCCTCATGGCCATGAAAAGTAAAACCTACCGTTGGGTCAAAGCGTTTGGTCTGGGGCTTGGCAATGTCATGCAAGAGCGCTGCCCAACGCAACCACAGGTTATTAGAAACCTGAGACACGTTGTCTAAAACTTGTAGGGTATGGTAAAAATTATCTTTATGTGAGTGGCCCTGGATTGTCTCTGTACCTTGCAAGGCTGTTAGCGCTGGGAAAATGATGGGAAGCAGCCCCGCTTGGTGCAATAGCTTGAACCCCTGTGAAGGAACAGCAGCAGCAATAACCTTGTTGAGCTCATCAATAACCCGCTCTTGAGAAACAACCTTGATCCTTTCAGCATATTGCTGAATGGCTTTGAAGGTGTCTGGCGCTATGGTCATTCCGAGCTGCACAGCAAACCGCACAGCGCGCATCATGCGCAAAGGGTCATCTGAAAAGGTGGTGGCTGGATTTAAAGGCGTTTGAATAACCTGACGCTTTAAGTCTTTTATGCCTCCAAAAGGATCTACCAATTCTCCCCAGCGATGGCTATTCAGGCAGATGGCTAAGGCATTGATTGTAAAGTCTCGCCTATTTTGGTCATCTGCTAGGGTACCATTTTCTACCATAGGCTTGCGGGAGGCTTTGTGGTAAGATTCTTTTCTAGCGCCTACAAATTCTATCTCCCATCCTTCCCCCTGAACCATCGCTGTGCCAAAATTGTTGAATACTATCACCTGGTCGGCTTTACCTAAAGCTTGCGCTACAGCTTTGGCTAACTGGATGCCGCTGCCTACACACACAATGTCAATGTCTTGAGAAGGCCTTACTAGGAGCAGGTCACGTACGAACCCACCTATTACATAGGTTTCTAATTGAAGCTGGTCAGCAACCGCGCAGACACGCTTCAAAACACGCTTCAAAACAGGATACTGCTCAAGCAAGTGGCTGTAGTTCATAGATTTATTGGTCGGTTGCGGCATTAGGTCCTGAGATAACTACAAATTTCCCTCCCCAAGTCATAAGGCGCAAGCTGCAGAGAATGAAATTGTTAACTATTGGGTTACAAAGAAAGTCTTGGGTTAAGAAAGCCGTTTATCTGTGCTATGGACTATTGGGTACTGCCCATGAAAGCCTTTGTATAAGCCTTGGTTGATATGGCAGACGCATGAGCAATAATTGCGCTATAGCGTGACTTTAAAAAAAGGTTTGATGGAGACCAACAACTTGGTGAAATCTCCTACATTTGCTTGCGATAAAATTTTTTTATCACCCTATCTGTTTAGCTAGACAAGGTTTATGGCTACCGTAAAATACATCGTCTTTACAGGCGGGGTTACTTCCTCCCTAGGTAAAGGCCTTACCGCTGCTGCGCTTGGCACACTACTACAAGCAAGGGGTTACCGGGTCACAATTCAGAAGTTTGATCCTTACCTCAACGTAGACGCTGGTACTATGAATCCTTACGAGCATGGAGAGTGCTATGTAACTGAAGATGGAGCTGAAACAGACCTAGACCTAGGGCATTATGAGCGCTTTCTCAATAGCACTACCTCACAGGCCAACAACGTAACCGCCGGGAGAATTTACCATACGGTTATCACCCAAGAGCGCCGAGGCGATTACCTAGGCAAGACAGTACAGGTAGTGCCCCAGGTTACTGATGAAATCAAGCGCAATATGTTGGCTTTAGGCCAGACAGGAGCATACGATTTTGTTATTATAGAGATTGGAGGCACGGTAGGCGACATCGAGTCGCTACCTTTTATCGAAGCCATCAGGCAAGTACGCTGGGAACTTCCAAGAGAGGATTTTTTGTCTATCCACCTCACCCTAATCCCCTATCTCCAGGCAGCCAAGGAACTGAAAACAAAGCCTACACAACATTCTGTCAAACAACTGCAAGCAGCAGGCATACAGCCTGACATCCTGATCTGCCGTACTGAAAAACCGCTCCCAGCAAGCATCCGAGAAAAGTTAGCCTTGTTTTGTAATGTAGCCTACAACGCTGTTATCGAAGCCAAAGATGCCTCTACGATCTATGAAATACCGCTGTTGATACAGCAGGAAGGATTAGATGAGCAGGTGCTTACCCAACTGCAACTCCCCCTTACTCCAGCACCTGATTTAGCTGCCTGGGAAGCTTTTCTAGACAAGCTTAAAAACCCCATCCAAACCTTGCGCATTGGGCTGGTAGGTAAGTACGTAGCGCTACCAGATGCCTACAAATCTATTAACGAAGCATTGATTCATGCAGGTGCCTTTCATGCTTCTCAGATAGATTTACAGCTGATTGCCTCTGAGCAATTGCATGAAGGCAATAGGGCACAGCTGCTAGCTCCTTTGCACGGGCTCCTCATAGCACCTGGCTTTGGGGCAAGGGGCATCAAAGGAAAGATTAGTGCTACGCAGTATGCCAGAGAAAATCAGCTGCCGCTGTTGGGGATCTGTCTAGGTATGCAATGCGCTGTGGTAGAGTTTGCACAAAACGTACTTGGGTGGAAAGAAGCAGCTTCTACAGAGCACACCCCTCAAACGCCTTATCCTGTTGTCACTTTGGAAGATAGGCAATTGGCCGTGGCAGAAAAGGGAGGGACTATGCGCTTGGGCGCACAAATCTGCCAGCTTACCCCAGGCACGCGAGCTGCTGCGTGCTATGGGACTACGCTGATCTCAGAAAGACACCGCCATCGGTATGAGTTGAATGACAAGTATTTGCAGGATTTTGAAAAGGCAGGTATGGTAGCGACAGGAATCCACCGTGAGACCGGGCTTGTAGAGATTGTAGAGTTGGTAGACCATCCCTGGTTTGTAGGCACACAATTCCACCCTGAGCTGAAAAGTACCCCTTTACGCCCCCATCCTTTATTTTTGGGATTCATACAGGCAGCCAAAATATTCTGGGGTGGGATGACTGATTAGCTCACCTTACGCAAGCGTTGCAAGTACTTTCGTAAAAGATGTTCGTTCTGCAAGCGAGCCTTGGAAGCTCTCCTCCTTAATTTAAGGAGGAGTTAGAGGTGGGTTGCTAATCTACAGCCTATGGATTGATGCTGTTGCAAAAGCAGATTTCAACCCTTTTTAGACTCATCAATACATGTTGTGTATAAGGTGGCTACTAGTTTAAGGCTTAAAACTGCTGTTTGGTTGCTTTCCCTTATCGTCTTCAACTCATTTTTTGTATTTCCTGGGTTTTTGAGCGTGGCCTAGGGGGCGTCCTCTCTTTTTTTTATGAAAGGCGCCTTGGTAATTGGGGTCTTCTTTTTGGCGTTGCCAGTCCAGGGCGCGGGCTATTTCTTGCTGCTCTTCAAAGCTGGTAGGGGTGATGGCTAGGGTATCTGGCAAGGGTACCACTGGTATCTGCTGGCAAGTCAGCTTTTCAATTTTACGGATGTGGTATTGCTCTGCTTCATTAGCAAAGGTAATCGCCTGTCCTGTGTGCTGGGCCCGGCCTGTTCTGCCAATGCGGTGTACATACTCTTCATAAAAAACAGGCACTTCAAAGTTGACCACGTGGCTAACCTGATACACATCAATGCCCCTAGCTACCACATCGGTCGCCACCAAGATGCGCAGCTTCCCTTCTTTAAAAGCATTCAACGTATTGATCCGTGTATTTTGTCCCTTGTTGGCGTGTATTACCCCTACTGCTCCTATTGTATTGTGCTCTAAGTGTTGAGCTAGCTGTATTGCAGTTTTGCGGGTGCTAACAAAGACCATCACCTTATGAAAGGCATTTGTATCGGCAAGCAAGCTAGCTAGTAAGTTGGCTTTGGTAGCACTGTTGGGTACATGGTAAAGCTGTTGGCTGACCGTAGTTACGGGGGTAGCCTGGGGCGTGATAATGACTTTTTCAGGAAACGCTAAAAATTCTTCTGAGAGCACTGCTACCTTGTTTGGCATGGTAGCAGAAAAAAGCAAGTTTTGCCTTTTAGCAGGGATGATCTCTAAGATTGCCCTGATTTGCGGCCAAAAACCCATGTCGAGCATTCTGTCTGCCTCATCAAGCACCAAACGCTTGATAGCACGCAGGTACAGCGCCCCCCGGTGGTAAAGGTCTAGAAGCCTGCCTGGTGTAGCCACCACAACGTCTGGCCCTTGGTGTAGCGCTTTTATTTGTTTTTCAGGGCCTATGCCTCCATACAGGCAAGCAACCTGCAAGTCTGTATATCGAGCCAATGCTGCCAAATTATCTGCAATCTGGATAACCAACTCTTTGCTAGGAGCCAGTATAAGTACTCTAGGGTGTATTTTCAAGGCGCACTTGAGCTGCACTAGCAAAGGCAGCAAATATGCAGCTGTTTTTCCTGTACCTGTTTGGGCAATACCCAGTACATCATGGCCAGCCAGAATTAAGGGGATGGCTTTTTGCTGGATAGGCGTAGGCACCAGATAACTGCCTTCTTGTAGAGCTTGCAGCAGTGGCTTACTGAGCTTAAGTGCTTGAAAAGTAGACATAGGTTAGTTGAGTAATAGGTAATGTATGAGGATTCAAGAACAATAGTTCCTGTTTTTATCATGGTAATCATTCCTTTTTTTCACCCTCAACAACGAGGAGGACACTATCCAAGTTATGAAGCTTAAGGAACAATCTATCGCGTATGCACAGGCACATTGCAAGTTAGTAAGGGTAGCGCTAGGTTTATTACATTTTCCTAAATTGAAAGTGCAACAAGCGCCGCTACTATGAAAAACGAAGGGTTTGCTACTATAGGGGAAGTGATACGACAGATGTTTGCCCAGTCACCACACAAACACAAACTGGCAGAAACAGCGCTCATTTGTGCCTGGAAAGAAATCATGCCTCTGGCAGTACGCAACAGAACAGAACGCATTTTTACCAAAGAAGGTAAGTTGTTTGTGCAGCTCAGTTCAGCCCCACTCAAGCATTCGCTACAGATGAACAAAGACAAAATACTACAACGCTTAGCAGCCCAAGGTCCTGATTGCAAAATCAAAGACCTTATTTTTTTATAGGGTTCCTTGCTAGAAATCGGGTAGTACCATCTTATTTGCTTTTCTGCGCCAGCAACTCTATTGGAAGTTCCTGTACGCGTTGTATGTTTGCATTGTATGCTTCTATATAGCCAAAAACTAGGTCCATCAAAAAAAGTACATTGGATCTTTGTTGCATTTCTACTCCTACATACAGCCTGCGCAGGCTGTAAGCAGCATGGTTTAGGGCTGCACCCCAAGGAATTTGGACTTACCCTAGCGTTTGCTCCTAGCAACCCAGCACAGACCATAGGCACCATTAATGGTAGACCTGTCATTGCGCTTAGTGCTCAAGTAAAAGCATTAGGTAATGTACCTGATGACAAGACCTTTGTAGGAGCAATTTTTATTCCAGAAACAGGAGGAGCAAAAGATGCAGCGCTGCTCCAAACAGCCATTACTACTATTCAAGAAGAAGGAAAAAGTTTATCCTCAAAGGGCAAAGGAATAAAACCTAATTCTATGCAGGTATTAGAAGAAGGCTTGGTCATCTGCTATGAAAACTTACAAGCTAACGTTGCTCAGAAAAAAGCCATCAACTTTGCAGTTTCATTTATAAAACAAGAGGGGCTGCGCCCCAAGACCAAGTACAAGGTCTATATGTTTGCTGTTTATCCTGATGACACCCATCCTTGGGTGTTTACTACCAAGGAGTGCACGTACACTACCCCTGACTTCATTGCTAGCGTGCCAGTAACGATGACAGTAGCCAGCTGTCAAGAAGAAGTTGTTGGCCCTGATTTAAAAGTGAGGTTCAAATTTGAAGGTGCGATGCCAACCCCTCCTACAACGGGACAGGCGTGTTTCTTGTTAGTCAAAGAAAATACTGGCGGCCCTGCAGGAGGACTTGAGAAACTACTTATGGCTGGACAAGCCCTACCCGCACCTATAAGTGACCTTGCTAGAAACTTCCAATTAGTGGATGCAAGTAATAAGGATGTCATTGCCTATCCGCTGACGTTCCCCCTGGCAACGCCCTTTCCTACTGTAGATAATTTAGACACGGATGGTGTTGTCTCTAAAAGCGTGCGCTACGAAGTGTACCTTGCACACCAAGACGGAACACATTTCTCCGTGAGTACAGACACAAAAATCATTGCAATGCTTGAAGCAAAAGCGGAGCCAGGATTAAAATCCTCACCACGCATTGTAAGTCAAGAGTTTGATAGAACTAAGATAGACCCCACCTTAAAACACTTGGAGCTGTCGTTCATGGGCTCAGTGTGTGATCAAGAAAATACCAATAATCCTAAACTCTGCTTTGTGTTTTGGAAAACCACCATTGCAGCACCACGCAAGGAAGATATCACAGATGCAGTAAAGGCGGCTGACAAGCTAAAAATCAATCAATTCCAAAAAGTCCCCCCAGATACAGGTACTGACTCCCCAGATACAGGTACTAAATTTATTATCTACTTGGCCAACGACTCAATTACAGCCAATCAGAAAGCTGCTATAGATATAACTAAGGCTAATGCCAATGCGTCAGGCTTATTCGACTGCGGTGGTACCTATGAAGCTTGTGCAGCCCTAGTAGATGCTGATTTTAAGGGTAGTATCCTTTTAGGTAGCGGCCCACTACAAACACAAACTCTTGTAATACCTGACTTAAAAGCAAGGCCGAAGTTAGAAAGTCTAGCAGTAACGGAGTTAATAGCAGATGCATCTGGCTCTGACCCTATCACCAATGTCCTCAACCTGTCATTCTGTTGTTCAGTGGACCTTCAAGAAAACACCCAGGACGCTAAACTCTGCGTTGTATTTTATCCAAATCATATTCGGCTAGATCAAGCAAATATGAAAGCCGCAGTACAGGCAGCTGACAAACAGCTGGCCGATAAATTCCAAACTGTCGATGTCTCAGGTAATAACTGTATTATCTACTTATCCAATGAGCTAATCCTAGTAAATGGTGATACTAAAAATTTTGACATTGATGCCAAAGACGCAAGATTTTCCCTGGGTACTACCTATATAGCTCGTGCAGCACTAGTAGACAATGCCTTTCAAGGTGCTGTCCTTTTAGGTACTGGCGCACTGGATACAAAGGAGCTAAAGCTGTCCTGTGTAAGTAACTTTCTGAATAAAACAACATATAAGAAGGAAGGAGACAAGTACAAATTTGATTGTACGATCGATGCGGATATGCTGAATATAAATAATTTTCATGTAGGCTTTGGTAACCAAAAATTTGAAGGGGAAATAATGAATGCCGTTAGAAGTATGTCAAATGATTCCTTCTTGAATCACACCACCCATTACATCTTCGAGCGTAAAATCGGAACAGATTTTCTTCAAAACACTAAGTATAGGATTTTCCCCGTGATAGGGATAGAGGACCCCGTGATAAAGACAGAGTACAAAGAGAGATTCTATGGGCGTCGGTCAATTATAAATATTGGTAAAAAAGAGACAAATGCCCCCACTTGTGTCACTCAGATTGTGAAATACCAAGAAAATTCCTACACAATTGAATTCTGTAAACATGAGGATAACCCAGAAGTTAATGCTCAGAATGGTAAAGTATGTGCGTGGATAGTAGACACTGAGAGTCGGTCTAAAAATCTCCTGAACCTTTCTGTACCTATAGAAAAGGAGGTTTTACGGAAAGCCCTTGCCAAACATTATCAAGAAAATGGCGAACCTGATACATCTGTCTGGGAATATTATGGCATTGATGAAAATATAGAAGTTGATGAACTTGAAGAAGAGGAAGAATAAGAGTAAAAATGAAATCCTTAAGGGGGAGATTCACATAAAACTTATTTGCATGGTTAGGAGTTCTTTCCTCACTGAGACTGCTTTGTTAAACTTCTAAGGGCCTTGTAGCTTGGCAAACTACACGTGTTATCTTATTACAAATGATGAATGAGCTCCACAGCTTTGTAAACAAACACTGGAAAAAGCCAGAGAATGGCTTGATGCAGGTGCTTATCATGAATGCGCTTGCTTTTGTAGGCTTGCTTTTACTCAAGGGGTTGCTCGTTGTTGCTGGCTACGCAACCTACTACCAGCTTTTGCTACAATACTTATACCTTCCTGCTACTTGGAAGGCTTTTTTGTACCAACCTTGGTCACTGTTCACCTATTTTTGGGCACACACACACTTTTTTCCTGTCTTCTGGAACTTATTGTTACTCCACCTTTTTGGGAAGCTCATCATGGATTTGCTGGGGAGTAGGCACTTTCTAGCCTTGTATTGGCTGGGCGGCATTGCAGGGGGCTTGCTCTTTTTGCTGTTATACAACATTTTCCCTCGCTTTCAAGGCGCTGCAATAAACTTGTCTGGGATGGAGGCAAGCCTTTATGCCATGATGGCTGCAGCAGCAACCTTGGCGCCACAGTTTTCTTTTGGTTTGTTTTTTCTTGGCCGCATCCAGCTCAAGTACATTGTAGGCTTTGCCCTATTGCTCGCATTCTATAGCCTTGCCAGTGACTACCCTGCAGAAGGTATGGCCCAGCTGGGTGGTGCTCTATTAGGCTATGTATATGTCAAGCAAGCAGTGGGCAGCAATGCTAGATAGATTATTTCCTGGCCTATCTCAAAAGCACTTTTAGGCGCAGGAAGCTTAAGGTAGCCTCTAAAAATAAGTCTCCGCTAGGACAAGGAGAAAATATAGGGGTAGATTAAGCAGCTGATGCTATCTTGAACAAGGTGGCCAAATCAGGGTATGAAAGTCTCACAGCGGCTGAAAAAAGCTATTTAATGTAGGAAAGTAAGCAGTGTTCATTATATTGTTGTTGAACGCAAAAATTTATACCACTTATGCTCATTTCTTTGAGAAAAATCTTCTTTCGGCTGCTAAGTTTAGACTTCTTGGCTAAGAGGTTTATAGGATTTTTTACCGGAAGGCTACAAAGCCTAAAAACAGAACTCAGAAAAAAATTACTTGCGCTGGTGTTGAGGGTTTTTGTGTGGGTGTTGCTAATCGGGCTAGTCCAAATTGCTTTGCTTTTTGGCTTTGCTGCCCTAGCGCTGTATCTCAACCACGTACTAGAAAGTAGCTACTATGGCTTCTTGGTCGTTGCAGGAGGTTGTACAGGTCTATTACTGGTACTGCTCATGCTTGGCGTTGCCCGCTGGCCTAGGTGATCAAGGAATTACTAAAAGTAAATAGATGGGGATATTTTATACCTCATCTTCTATCTTCCATAACTCCAATCCACTCCTGAAGTTGTGTCCTGCACAATAATGCCCAGTTCCTTTAGCTGTTTTCTGATAGCATCTACCTGCTCATATTGTTTGTTTGCTTTGGCTTGGCCGTATATGCCAAGCAAGATATTGAGCAACGCTGCCGGAGCGGCACTGGGCTCTTCATAAAGTCCTAAAATATCTTGTACAAACGTGCTGTAGGTATGTTTTAAGTGCTCAAAAATCTCTAAACTCAAAGTGGAAAGAAGCAATTGGCCATTTTTAAAGGCATTGATATGCCGGAGCAGATCAAATAATGCTGCCATTACCTGGGCTGTATTAAAGTCGTCATTCATAGCTTCGTAGCAACGCCTACAACTGCGTTTGACCTGCGCATTGATTTCTTGGTTTACCTCAACAGCGCTATCAGGAGAGTAAGTCAGCTGATGTAATGTCTTCAGGCCATTGATGAGCTTGAGGTAGCCAGTTTGTGCAGCTTGCAGGGCCTCAGTAGAAAACTGAAGAGGACTTCTGTAATGGGCTTGTAGCACAAAGTAACGCAAGGTCATAGGACTATAAGCTTGGTCTAAGAGCACATGCGTGCCTTGGAAAAGTTGTTCTAGAGTAATAAAATTGCCCAGTGACTTACTCATCTTTTGCCCATGGATGGTGATTAAGTTGTTGTGAAGCCAGTATTTAGCCAGCGTTGTACGCAAAGCAGCCTGCGCCTGAGCGAGTTCACATTCGTGGTGCGGAAAAAGCAGATCTAGGCCTCCTCCATGGATATCAAACTGGTGTCCTAAGTATTTGGTAGCAATGGCTGAGCATTCTATATGCCATCCTGGAAAGCCTGTACCCCAAGGTGAAGGCCAGTACATAATGTGGCTAGAAGTAGCCTTTTTCCACAAAGCAAAGTCTAGCGGATAGCGTTTTTCTTGCTGACCGGCCAGGGCCCGTGTACCAGCCAGCAGATCCTCTATCACCCTGCCTGAGAGTTTACCATAGCCATGGTTATAGCTTTTGACATCAAAATACACAGAGCCATTGACTGCATAGGCTAGGCCAGCTTGGATAATGTGCTGAATCATGGCAATCTGCTCTGTAATATGTCCGCTAGCCTTGGGTTCAATACTAGGAGGCTGTACCTTGAGCAAGGCCATGGCTTGTCGGTAGCTATCAGTATAATGCTGCGCCACTTCCATAGGCTCCAGCGCTTCTAAGCGCGCCTGCTGTACAATTTTATCTACTCCTTCATCTGCATCTCTTTCTAAGTGTCCTACATCAGTGATATTTCTAACATACCTGACGTGGTAGCCCCCATGTTTTAAGTACCTAAAAATTACATCAAAGTTGATAGCACTGCGTGCATGGCCTAGATGAGGTTTCCCATAGACAGTAGGCCCGCACAAGTACATACCTACAAAAGGAGGAGCCAGAGGTGTGAAAAGCTCTTTCTGACGGGTGAGGGTGTTGTAGACTCGGAGTTGGCTTTGCATAAGTCAAAAGTAGTGGATTAGTCCTAAAAAGAACTCAAGGCATTTAAGTAAAGCAGTCTTATCAAGGCTCTGGGTTGCTAGTTTTCCAATGATTTTGTTAGATTCGCCCTAGCGCTTGTGAAATACATAAATTCAGACTAGCAACAATATGAAGAGTAAAAGCAAATTTTTAGCAGGCACTGTAGCAGGAGCGCTACTAGGTGCCTTAGTTGTCTTGGGAAGCTACCACTATTTCGTATTCCCCCAGCTTCCAATCACAAGTCATGCATATACTTCTCCTGAGTCGCTGCCCATTCAGGTAGCTAGTTTAACAACTGCTAATATACCAACAGGTGAACCTAACTCAGGTGAAGCTAACTTTGTACATGCTGCCCAAATAGCTACGCCTGCTGTAGTGCACATCAAGGCAAAGTATGAAGCCAAAGTTGTACGGACGCCTGGAGGGAGTAGCCCACTTGACCGCCTGTTTAAAGAGTTCTTTGGAGAGGAATTTGACCTATCACCTCGCGAATACAAAAGTCAACCACAACAAGGTATAGGCTCAGGCGTTATCATTGCTGAAGATGGCTACATAGTTACTAACAACCATGTTATAGAAGGAGCAGAGCAGATAGAGGTGACTCTAGATGACAACCGCCGGTATATAGCCCAAGTCGTAGGCCAAGACGCAGATACAGATTTGGCACTTTTAAAGGTCAAAGAAAAAGGACTTCCTTCCCTTGTATTTGGCAATTCAGACAAGCTCCAGGTAGGCGAATGGATTTTGGCAGTGGGCAACCCGTTTAACCTTACCTCTACGGTTACCAAAGGTATTGTTAGTGCCAAAGCCAGGACCATCAACGCCTTGCAGAGCCAAGGAAAGGTGCCTATCGAGGCCTTTATCCAAACAGATGCAGCGGTTAACAAAGGGAACAGCGGAGGTGCATTGGTCAACCTGTATGGTGAGCTCGTGGGTATTAATACAGCCATTGCTGCCCCTGCAGGGGTCTTTGCAGGCTATGCTTTTGCCATACCATCCTCTATCGTAGAAAAAGTAATCACAGACTTAAAAAAATATGGTGCTGTGCAAAGAGCCATGTTAGGTGTTGCCATTAGGAACGTAGATGCAGACCTGGCAGAAGAAAAAGGGTTGAAGCAGTTAAATGGGGTGTATATAGCTGAAGTTAATAAAAACGGTGCTGCAGCTGAAGCAGGCCTTCAGGTAGGTGACGTGATCGTAGCTATCAATGGCAACAAAGTGAAGAATACCTCTCAGTTACAAGAACAAATCACACGCTATAAGCCCAATGACGAGGTACAAGTCACCTTTTACCGAAAAACTAAAGAAAAAACAATTGCTGTAAGGCTTAAGGAAATGGTTGATAACAAGCTACAGATTGTGTCCAATGAAAATACAGTGGAAGTAGCAGGAGCCGTACTAGAAAATACCGACGAAGCCACACAAAAGCAGCTCAATATTACTGGCGGGGTACGTATCAGAGAACTAAAAGAAGGACTTTGGAAGCAAGCAGGCATCCAAAAAGGTTTTGTCATCACTGCCATTGATAAACAAGAAGTCAAAGATTTAATAGATTTGACCCATATTTTAACTAAGAAAAAGGAAGGAATCTTGGTAGAAGGCTTTTACCAAAAGGGTAAGAAACACTATTATGGAGTGGACTTTAGCATTCAGTAGGTTGGAGCTACAGGTTTTTAATGATGAATTACGGAGAGAGGTAGGACGTACTTAAGAGCACTTGAGGAAGCAGTCTAACAACAGAGGCTTGGTAGGGCTAGGAATTCATTGGTGTTAGGTATAACAAGATGAGGATATTATGGACACTGTTAAAGACCTTACTGAAGAGGAGATGAATAGCATTGACGCGCGTGAGCCAGAAGACTAGCCTTAAGCAATAAGTGATCAGAAAACACTAGCTAATCGCACAAGGTCCCTTACCGCGCAGGTGTAAAACACTTGCGCAGCATCAGTTAGCATATATCCATTAAAATACGGTGAAAGCAGGTTGGGTCAATGAGCCAGAGGAATACTTTTACTCAAGTGCAAGGAATTAAGTAAACCTGCTAAGTCCTATACAAAGAGACATCCATTAATGGTAGCGTTGTTATTTGAGTTCGGCGCACAAGGCACAAGCGTAAAAAACACTTGTGTCCTAATAGGGAGGTCGTAAGGTGCCGTGCTGGTTCCTATAGGCTTCCTCTTGTCTATGAACGGGAATAAGCAAATTATTCAGCGGCATTAGGAACTCACCACGCAATTAGCAAGCAAAATCCTTGTTCATGCATGTGTTTGCCCAATGAAAGTTTACTATACTAGGTAATGCCGTCAATTAGTTTTCTGTATTTTGTTTATTGTTTCACTTCAAAAATGACGATGATGGATAGACATGAATTGACGCTAGAAGAGTTTGCTAAGGTTGAACACGTACTTCCTGGTAGCAAAGGACATGAAGGGGTAACAGCTCAAGACAATAAGGGGTAACAGC
Source organism: uncultured Cytophagales bacterium (assembly GCA_963705385.1). Taxonomy (GTDB): domain Bacteria; phylum Bacteroidota; class Bacteroidia; order Cytophagales; family Amoebophilaceae; genus MFD02979-c5. The sequence goes on along the minus strand of OY970075.1, from coordinate 979,035 downwards.
TCAAGACAATCACAATTTCTTAAATGCGATCTTGTGGATACTGAAGAGCGGTGCTCCTTGGCGGGATTTAGCGCTGCGATAGGGGAAATGAAAAAATGTAGATTGGAGGTCTACCCATTTGTCTCTAAGTAGAGACTTTGAGAAGATCCTAGCAGTGCTCTGCGATGAAAAAGAGTTAGCCATGGTTTTGATAGATAGTACTGCTCTCAGAGTACACCAACACGCAGCTGGAGCTAAAAAAGCCTACAGGATGAGGGCTTAGGTCGCTCAAGGGGAGGGTTCACCAGTAAAATACATGGTGCAGTCAACCAGATCGATTCTAGCACCAATAGAACATTAGGTAGCCAGGCTGTCCTTTCCAATCATCAGCGTTCATGGACAAATGGTTACTAGAACAAAGCAATTTACAAACAAAGAAACGTGATAGCGCTATTTTTGAATAGGTTAAAGCACTCCAAAGGTATAGCAACAGGTTATTTTAAGCGGGAAGCTTACTTGCTATCGGCAGTCAAATTTGCTGCCCTTCTTATCGGTTTTATTCATTGACGGCACTACCTAGTAAAGTAGGAATAGTGCCAACTGCAGAGGACCGTGGGTACAGGGACATCCAAGGCTACCCTAAAAATTACACCTAATAGAAATAGAATTGCTCCTTTGATGCTTAACTTTCAGACCCTAGGCTGCCACAACCCAAAGCAGCCTAGCTAGATAACAATTAAAACCAGTCAACACAGCGATGAACTATCTCAGTCCAGATCACTTGATTATCTATGCCTCTTTGCTCATCACCTTAGTTGTAGGCTATTGGTCAGGCCGGGGCATCAAAGACATTAGAAACTATGCCATTGCCAACAAGATGTATGGCACAGGTACGCTCGTGCTCACCTACATGGCTACCAACTTTGCAGGGGCCGGCCTTATCAACGATACAGCACAGGTATTTGCCAACGGTATCATCATGGCTGTTGCACGTGTTGGCCTCATCCTTCTTTATGTGCTTTTAGGACTTTTCATTGTTCCTAAGGCAGCAAATTTTGGTCATTGTATCACCATGGGGGATCTGATGGAGCATTTCTATGACAAGTACGGTAAAATCATTGCAGGAATTCTAGGGCTATTGACTTCCCTATGCATCGCCAGTATGGAGATGATAGTATTGGGCATTATTTTTGAATCACTACTAGGCATTAAGGCCAGCTGGGGCGTGGCCATAGGTGGGTTGGTATTGACAATTTATTCAGCGCATGGCGGCATCAAGGCAGTGACCACTACAGATGTATTGCAATTTGCGATCCTTATTGTAGTTATTCCCATTACTGCTACCATGGCTGTGGGCCATGTAGGAGGCATCCAAGAGCTGTTTACAAAAGTACCTACAGTCAAGTTTGAAATATTCAATCATGAAAGGTTTTCCTACTATGCTACGCTTTTCCTAATGTGGACCATACTCCCTGCTGGTCTGATCGATCCTGCTATTATCCAGCGCCTGCTCATGGCCAAAAGGCCCAGCCAGATTAGGAAACAATACCTAATCATCGCTGCCCTTGATCCTTCATTAAACATAATTCTCATGCTTATCGGGCTTGCCGGCCTTGTGCTGTATCCTACTATAGAGGCTACCCAGGTATTCCCCCACATTGTGCAAGAGCTGCTACCCGTAGGTATCAAGGGGTTGGCCATAGCAGGTGTCTTGGCGGTGAGCATGTCTACGATTGACTCTTACCTGCATGCTTCAGGTCTTACCTTTACCCATGATGTGCTTAAGCCTATTTGTGACAGCCGTAAAGTGGCTATCAATGAGCTTTCCTGGGCCCAATACAGCACCCTAGCTATAGGTATTGTAGCTATAGGCATAGGTATAGCTGGGGCAGGTGCTACTACTGATGAGATCCTTAATTATGCTTTCACTTCCCTTGGTTTCACAGGTCCTATCCTCATGTTTCCCCTTTTATCAGGGATCATGGGCCTTAAAACAGACAAACGTTCTTTTTATACAGCTTTACCTATTACCATCCTTGTTTATGTTATTGCTACTATCTATCTACCCGCTACCCATAGCCACCTTTCTTTACCTATCAGCATACTAGCTAACGGTATTGTGTTTTTTGGTATGCACATTGTGCAAAACAAAGGTTTTTCTATTGTACAGCAAATGCAATACGTAGAAATAGACAGGGTGTGGAGACCGAAATGGGGTCGTTTCTTCCAGCAACTAGCCCTGTATATCCCTACACCCAGTAACATTGTTCACTACTCTCAGCAACGGGTCATCAAGTATGGAGCTCCCTACTTGATATTTGGGATCTTCTGCTGTGTCAGCTTTATTGTGCCTTACTTTATGTGGTCACCAATTGCCCACCAGTCTTATAGTATCATGCTACCGCTGCGCCTGGTAGGAGCCTTCCTCTGTGTGCTGCTACTCTTTGAAGAAAAGTGGCCTAGCACTTTAAAACCATACATGCCAACGTTTTGGCATGCAACGGTGCTCTACTGCATCCCTTTTACAACTACGGTGATGTTCTTACTTGCACAAGGCAGTGTAGAATGGCTTGTCAATGTAACGATGTCCATTATGTTTATGATTGTGTTGGTAGATTGGATTAGCTTTTTCATCCTCATGGGAGCAGGAGTTTCCTTGGGGGTTTTGTTTTACACCCAAGTAGTAGGTACTGTCCATTTAACCCTTGATTTTACCAATGTCTACTTGCTGGTCTACCAAGTATTTTTTGCTACGCTCATTGGTTTAATCTTTGCCAGGCGTAAAGAGCAAAATTTCCTTGAGAAACTTCAAATCTCTCAACTTCTTGGGGATACAGTCAGTCAAGAAGCAAAACGCACCCTCTGGTCCCTTGATCAACTGGCCCATGTTGTAGACGGGCATGTGAGGATGTATGCGCAGCAAGCCCAGGAGCTCCAAGAACAAGGAAAAGTGGAAGAAGGGCAGGTAAAGCTTACAATAAAACCTGACACGATCGAGTATATAGGCAACTTGATGTTTGCTAGCCTAGCAGTAATCAGGCAAAGTGAGCAAGCCTTAGATATATTGACCAGTGCGCTCAAGGCCAAGGTGATTGCTCCTCATCTAGAGCCCTGTGCTATTGGGCCCTGTGTATCAATCTCCATCGAGGAGTGCTTTTTCCAGCAAGAACCCTATTTGCTAGAGGCAGACTTAAGGCAAGACTTTAAAGCCAAGATCTCGCCTTTGCATTTCCAGTATGTTGTACTGTGCTTGTTGCGTTATATTTGCTCTTATCCTGACAGGGGCGCTATTAAGGTAAACCTGACCCCTGGGAGCTTACAAATCAAGGCTTATGGCATCAACTTAGCCCCTTCAGTAGCTGTAGCGCTATTTACCCTTGATTCAGAAGTAGGACAGCGAGAAAATGCCAATTTAGACATGACCATCTGCAAACTCATCATGGAAGCCCTGGAGGGCCGTATTCTATGCAAATCCGGACAGCTAGAGGGAGCTTCCTATCTAGAATTTGTCTTAAAGCTGCCATCTATGTAATACTTAGCTGTGTGCTAGCAAAAACATGTTTTTGCTAGCAGTTATGGTAAAATATTGTTAATCAGTATATTTGAAAATAGGGGGTAAGTAAATACTCCGCCCTGTACAGCTGAGCAAGCAACATCACTTGGGCAAAGCCCATAAGAGCTGTAAGATTATTTGTTAGAACGCAGCATGAGTAGGACAATCCCTACCTACAATCATTAAATAGCCCAATAATCATCCTATAAAGTGCATATTTCACTTCATACAAAAAGCGCAACAGAAGCTTCTATTATTATCAAAATAGAAGAGGCAGACTATCAGCCCCATGTCGAAAACAAAATCAAAGAGTATAGTAAAAAAGCTACTATAAAAGGATTTAGGCCTGGCAACGTGCCCCTACTTCTCATCAAACAAATGTATGGGCAGTTGATTCTTATGGAAGAGTTGAATGCACTCCTTGCTGATACTTTAAGGAAGTACTTAAAAGAAAATGAGCTTTCTGTTTTGGGCGAGCCTATTCCTGAATTTGATAAAACTGGCGAGCTTGACTGGGAACATCAGCGGAACTTTGAGTTTGCTTATGCTATTGGCATGGCAGGGCCGTTTACCTGTACCCTTTCTAAAGACATCAAAGTAACTGAATACAAGGTTAGCAGTGTAACAGAGCAGACCGTTGACGAACTGATAGCGCAGCTGCGCAAGACTTACGGAAGACTAAATCTGGTAGAAAAAAGCCAAGTAGGAGACATCCTGCATGGAGCACTATATTATCCTGAACAGAACTTTAAGGCGCAGATTAAAATTGAACTAGCAGCAGCAGCAGGCAAGCGTTTTACTGACCTCAGACCTCACGAAAAAATTGTGTTGAATGTCCAGGAGGTATCCAAAGAAGGACTTAACCTTCTGGAGGCCCCAGCTAAGGTGCATGAGGCCATGCTCAAATCAGGGGGACAAGCTGAATTTACTATAGAACAAATTTATAGAACAGTGCCTGCTGTTTTGGACCAAGAATTTTTTGACAAGGTGCTGGGCAAGGATGGTGCAAAATCTGAGAAGGATCTGCAAGAAAAGCTGCAAGAGAGGATTATACAAAGCAAGCAACAAGAAGCAGCATCCTTTTTAGAACAGGCTATTCAGGCAAAACTCCTCCAGCAAACAGCTATAGCGCTTCCAGAAGATTTTCTGAAAAGGTTGCTTCAACAAAAAAACAATACAGTCTCCCAAGAGCAGATAGAAACTTACTACGCACAATATGCCCAGGAGCTGCAGTGGAGCTTAATCATTGAAAAGCTTATTCAAGAGCACAACCTACAGGTAACCCATCAAGAGGTAGCAGGAGAAGCGAAGCAACGTTTTCAGTACGCTTTAAGTAGCAATGAAGGGTTAGAGCAGTTGCCAGAAGCAATCATGGCAAAGCTGATACAAAACTTCCTTCAGGAGGAGGAGGGCAAAAACTACAAACAAATTTATGAAAACCTCATAGTCCACAAAGTATACAAGTTTGTTAAAGGCCAAATTACCGTTGATGTACAAGAGGTCAGCGTTGAAACCTTTGACAAGCGTGCATCAAAATAACCTTGCTATTAAAATAATTATCAAAGACTAAGGACCTATCGTAGCTGGTATTTGTAAACAAAAAGATCTAATGCTCAACAGAAAAGAATTCAGGAATTATGCTATAAAAGATCAACAGATCAGTGGGCTCCGTTTTGATGAATATGTAGAACAGGTAGAAAATATGACTCGTTCGGTGATTGAGGAAAGATCCAGCCACTTTCGAGAGATTGACGTTTTTTCTCGGTTGATTATGGACAGGATTATCTTTTTAGGCATGCCTGTAGATGACCACATCGCGAACATCATTATAGCACAACTCCTATTTCTAGAGGCTGCAGACCCTAAAAAGGACATCTTGTTATACATCAATAGTCCTGGTGGAGCAGTGTATGCTGGGCTAGGCATCTATGATACCATGCAATACATCAATCCTAGCGTGGCCACTATCTGTACAGGTCTGGCTGCTTCCATGGGTGCTGTGTTGCTAACAGGTGGCGCCAAAGGTAGACGGTCTGCGCTGCCCCATGCTAGAGTTATGATCCACCAGCCTTTAGGAGGGGCTAAGGGACAGGCTGCTGACATGGAAATTACTATCAAACAAATGATGGAGGTCAAGAAAGATTTATACCAAATCCTTGCCAAACATACAGGGAAGAAAGTAAAGACTATAGAGAAAGACTCAGATAGGGACTTCTGGATGAGGGCGGCTGAGGCCAAGGAATATGGTATCATTGATGAAGTGTTAGCCAACAACAAATAAGCTCATGGAAAAAACCTATTGCTCCTTTTGTAGAAGAAGTAATGATGCCGTGTCTATGATGATTTCTGGTCATGCAGCCCATATATGCGACAAATGCATTGAACAGGCTATCGTTCTGGTCAACAAAGAGCAAAAAAGCAAGCAAGCACAGCTAGACAACCTCGAACTCATCACCCCTAAAGAAATCAAAGCACAGCTAGACCAATATGTAATAGGCCAGGAAGAAGCTAAAAAAGTGCTTTCAGTAGCTGTATACAACCATTATAAAAGGCTAGCACAGTCCTCAAAAGATGATGATGTACTCATAGAAAAGTCTAACGTCATTCTAGTAGGAGAAACAGGTACAGGAAAGACCTACCTTGTACGTACCTTGGCACGCCACATCCTTCAAGTACCTTTTTGTATTGTAGATGCCACCGTACTCACTGAAGCTGGCTATGTAGGGGAAGATGTAGAAAGTACACTCACCCGATTGTTGCAAGCAGCTAACTATGATGTAGCTGCTGCAGAGAAAGGCATTGTATACATTGATGAAGTAGACAAGATTGCCCGCAAAGGCGACAACCCTTCTATTACGCGCGATGTAAGTGGAGAAGGCGTACAACAAGGCTTACTCAAGTTATTAGAAGGTACAACGGTCAATGTGCCTCCTCAGGGCGGCAGAAAGCATCCTGACCAGAAAATGATCCAAATGAATACAGAAAACATCCTGTTCATATGCGGAGGAGCTTTTGAAGGCGTTGACAAGATTGTTGGCAAAAGGCTGAATACAAAGCAAATTGGCTTTATGAGCCCTGCTGCAAAAGGGCAGCCTATTGGAGAGCATAAGCTACTACAATACATTTCTGCCCCTGACCTAAAAACATATGGCCTTATTCCTGAGCTACTAGGTAGGCTACCTATCATCAGCCACCTAGAGCCTTTAGACAAAACAGCACTAAGAAGAATTCTCATTGAGCCAAAGAATGCTTTGACCAAACAATACATGAAACTCTTTGAAATGGAAGATGTGGAGTTGGTGTTTACAGAGGACTCATTAGACTACATTGTAGACAAGGCCCTAGGGCTCAAGTTAGGTGCTAGGGGGTTACGTTCTATCTGCGAGGCCATCATCATCGACTTGATGTTCGAGATTCCTTCACAGAAGAAGATAAAAAAGTTGGTGCTAGATAAAGCCTACGCTGTAAAAAAGCTTGGCAAAACAAACTTAGAGATGCTTAAGGTAGCTTGACAGTACTTGCTACCCTGCTATCTCTTAGCGCATTCCTCCAACCATCCCTTCTAGAAGGTGATTCATAGTAGGAGGCTAGACCATGCAAAGCCATTGTTTTTTTGTATCTCAGCCAAGGTTGCTGCCTATTATATGACTACTCAAGCTGCCGACTAGGTAAGGCTAGAGGTTCCAATCAAGCAATAGCTAAACATAAAGCTGTTTTGCAACAGGTATGGCGCGCGCAATGATACATGGACTGACATATTTATCAACAAAGCTATTTGCTGCAGGCTAGAGTATACCAACTAGGAACATGAGGAGGTTCAAGGGATTGAGAGCAAGTGTGTTAAATTGCCTAAGGAAAAGCTTTAAATTATCTGCGGGTCTCAAGTATCAAATCATATGTTTTGAAAAAGCATAACACATCACTATTAGACCGCTAGCAAAGAATGCAAAATTATTATTTACCCTCTATAAAGGAAAAACATAGCGTAGCTAGACTGATGAGCAAGCTACTTTTTTTATGTCTCTCTTTTTTTGCTAGCCACACCTCTTTTGCAAAAGAGCCTTTTTCATTTAGAAAACTACTCAACCATATACACATAAGTGTATCTACAGGATACGGAAAGACGGCTTACTGCAACCAAGTTGTTGGCCGGGACGTAGTCATGTTTAAAGATGAGGGTCAATTCTACATTCGCTATAAAGCTGAGGGACATGACGAACCAACAGAATTCGTCTATCTAGTGCGATGGTTTGAGGGCCCTTATGTCCTTATGAAGGCTCCTGCAGACCCAGCAGGGCTTCCAGACAAGGACAAAGTTACTGTAAGGGCAAAGTTTACTGAAACTGGCAACACCTTTCCTATCACCTTGAGTGGCCACGTAGAGGTTTTGCGGAAAATGCGGATAGGCCTTGGTGGTACACTCTTGATCAATAGACTCGAGAGTTTGAAGTTTGTTAAAAAGGATGAAGACAGCAAGGAAGACCTAGGAAGCTATGTTCCCAAGTCTAAGCAGCATTATTGCGTGCGCCCCTTTGTGCTCCTAGGCTATAAGTTTGTTGAAACTTCAGCCCTATCTCTATTGCTTGACCTAAATCTAGGCGTTGATTTTACTTATGCTAAACTGTCTGATCCCGGGTATTTAGATCTAACTAATAGAGGAGGAGTCCAAAATATAGGGCTAACCCTTGAAGGCAAGGTCTCAGAGTATTGTAGAATGTTTGGTAGGATCTCGTATGAGCAAAAGGATGTTATTGACACCCTTACAAGAAACAAGTTGGCTGTAGTGTTAGAGCGCAGTAGCATGCTTTTCCAGCTTGGAATGAGCTTTAATTGCCCTGAGGTTCCTCGGTGTCCTTTACCTGATTGTAAAGTAGAGGTAAAGCATAACCATGGAGGAAAAGCTTACCGGGGCGTATCTATTTTTACAGGGAGAAGTTTTCAAGGGAGGAGGCTTTACAAAAAATAGGCTTTTTGTGTATCAAAAACTCTAACTAAGGTGTTATCCCTATCAGAGCAGGGAAAATTGACGATAAATTCGGTATGGTATCCCTTCACCTGAGCCTTGGGTGTGTATGCTTAGGCCCATGTCCATGTGTCTTTTGAGCAAGTTTACAGCTCAATTTATGATTGTAAAGACTTAAAAAATACAGCTTTCGTTGTTTTCAAAACATTTTGGTTATATTGACCCAGGAGTATGATCTTAAAAACTAAAGGATTTAAATATGAATCAGTTTCCAAAAGTAAAAGCCCTTGTCGAGGCCTTAGAAGAAGATTTTGTGAAGTTTTATGATAAGGGCAACAATGCTGCTGGCACACGTGTCAGGAAAGGTATGCAAGAGCTTAAAAACTTAGCCCAGGAAATCAGAAAAGATATTAATGATAGGAAGGGTCAGCAAAAAGCTTAACCCAACAAGCACACTAAGCTTATAAGTAAGGAAGCCAAAGCGCTTCCTTACTTATTTTATAGCGTCTTCTTCTGTGATAGCTTGTACTTCCTTGACAATTTCATCAGGTACTGTAACAAGGGGTAAACGCACATAGTTTTGACAGATGGACAATGCTTTTAACAACTGTTTCATTCCTACTGGATTGCCAGCTCGACCAATAAGTTGGGAAGGCTTGAGCAAGCCAAACGCACATTGCTGCGCTGCTGCATAATTGCCTTGCAAGGCAAGGTTGACCATTTGACTGACCATTTGAGGAAAGCAATTAGCTATTGTAGATATAACCCCTGCAGCACCAACGGCCATCATGGGCACAGTGAGCATATCCTCGCCTGAGATGAGCAAGAAATTATGTGGTTTGTTTTTGGCAATATCGATACACTGTAACAAGTCACCTGAAGCTTCCTTAATGCCCACAATGTTAGCATGCTCACTGAGTCGCAAGGTCGTCGCTGCATGCACATTAGAACCTGTTCTGCTGGGAACGTTGTAAAGTAAAAGAGGTACAGGGCATACATCGGCTATAGCTTTGTAATGTTGGTAAATTCCTTCTTGGGAAGGTTTATTGTAATAAGGACTTATAGTCAACACAGCATCTATTCCCTGAAAATCTGTGTGCTCAATTGTTTTGATGAGCTCATGGGTATTGTTCTCCCCTATACTACAAACAATAGGCAGGCTATTGGGGTTGTGGGCTTGAATAAAGGACAGGATCATCCTTTTTTCTTCTGGCGTGGTCGTAGCAGCTTCACCTGTAGTACCGTGCACAACAAGGTAGTTAGTATTGCTTTCAGCCACTAGCTTTAAAAGCTTTTCAAGGCCCTGGAAGTCGACTTTTAGCTTTTGGTCAAAAGGGGTGGCAAGTGCCACCCCCGTGCCTATCAATTTTTTCATTGTTACGCTTTTAATAGTTGAGTGTAGTGCAGCATCTGTGCTGCTAAGTCATCGATCTCGTTGCTATCAGCTTTTTTATCGAACGTGACCATCATTTCAAACAGGCCAGCACGTGCTGGGTCAAAGTAACCTACCCTGCACTTGGCTTGAGACTTAGCCAGGAGGTAGTCGAGCACAGGGTTGCTCACCAGTTCGGCATGGTACAGGTAATCAAATGGAGTGTTGACAAAGTGTTTTGCTTGTGGGTGGCTTATGGTGCCCCAAACTTTCACATCCCGATGTGTCACTGCAGGGAAAGCACTGTTGGAAGCTTGTGCTGGCTCTGTAACATAGCATAGTCCTGCCACTTGCTTTCCTAATCTTTTTGCCTTGTCTGTAAAGCGGAGTACAGCTTCGTATTTGTGAGGATGGTCATGGCTGTATAGTATGCCTAGTAGTTGGGCATTGGTAAACCCGACGTTAGCGCGTATCGTTTTTCTAGATTCGACTAGTCTTTGGGTATAGTACGAAAGTATTTTTTCTTTAATGCCTAACATTAGCGCCCCATCATTTTAATGATATGGTCCTCGGAGAGCAGCTTGATACCTAGCTCTTGGGCTTTGGCTAGCTTGACAAGCCCTGCCTTTTCACCTGTTACCAGATAGTCCACATTATTAGTAACCGCAGTGACTAATTTACCTCCATGCTGCTGAATGAGATTTTTTAACCTATCCCGTTCAAAAGCTTGAAAGATACCAGAAACCACAAAAGTTTTACCTGCTAAGGGCTGGCTTTTAACGCTTGTTTGTGCTGCTACCACGTTCAATTGTAAGCCAGCAGCTTTCAGTGCTGTGATGAGTTGAAAATTGTCTGGATCCTGAAAATAGTTGCTTACACTGTGGGCAATTTTTGATCCTACCTCAGGCACTAACATCATTGCTTCTGGTGTAGCTTGTATTAATGCATCGATGTGCTGAAAATGGCGTGCTAGCTTTTCTGCTACAGTCTCACCTACGTGCCGAATGCCTAAGGCAAACAGCACATTTTCAAAAGGCACTTGTTTAGACCGCGTAATGGCTTGCAAAAAATTTTTAGTAGCTACTTCCTTGAATCCCTCTAGTGGATAAATATCTTCGTAGCGCAGTGTATAGAGGTCAGCAGGAGTGTGCAACAGCCCTTGATCAAAAAGTAAATCCACTGTTTTGCTGCCTATCGAGTCAATATCCATAGCCTTTCTATGTACAAAGTGCTTGATACGGCCTTTGCATTGGGGAGGGCAAGCTTTTCCATTAGGACAGTAATGTATTGCCTCGGCTTCACGTTGAATTAGCGGAGTGCCACAGGCTGGGCAATGGGTGATAAATGTAATAGGTTCGGTCCCTGCTTCCCTTTTTGTAACGTCTACCCCTGTGACTTTGGGAATGATGTCCCCCCCTTTTTCAACCAATACCGTGTCTTGCAGGTGTAGGTTCAACCGTTTGATTTCATGGGCATTGTACAGTGAAGCACGCTTGACGATGGTTCCTGCCAGTAAGGTAGGTCGCAGGTGCGCTACTGGGGTAATTGCTCCTGTCCTCCCCACTTGATAGCTTACCTTTTCTAAGGTGGTAGTTATGCTTTCAGGTTTGTACTTGTAGGCAATAGCCCAACGCGGGCTTTTGGCTGTATAGCCTAGTTGTTCTTGCTGTTTGAGATCATTGATTTTGATGACGATGCCATCAATGTCTACAGGTAAGCTATGTTTTTGTACTTTCCAGTGGTTGATATAGGCAAAGACAGCTTCTAAGGTACTACATTTTTGGTAAGTAGGGGAGACGTTAAAGCCCCACTGTTCAAGGAGTTGGATGCCTGCTTCATGGGTTTGCAGGCTTAGGCCTTCAGCTCTGATGGCATAAGGATAAAAGTCTAGCGAGCGTTGCGCTACTAGGTTGGTATCAAGCATCTTGAGCGTTCCAGCTGCTGTATTTCTTGGGTTGGCCAGTAGTTCCTCTCCGCGTGCTGCCCTTGCCTGGTTGAAAGCCTCAAAGTGGGCCCGTGGCATAAAAGCCTCTCCTCTTACCTCAAATTCTTGAGGAAAATCCCTAGCCTGAATATGCTTGGGAATACTAAGAATAGTTTGGGCATTTTGTGTAATGTCATCTCCTTTCTCTCCATCACCTCGTGTAGCCACCCGCCTTAATATTCCGTTCTTGTATAAAAGGCTGATGGCTATGCCATCAAACTTGAGCTCACAAAAGAAATCTATGTGCTCTTTTTGCAGCAGTTTTTGCGTTCTTTGCACAAACTTACGTACCTCCTCTTCTGAGTAGGTATTGCTCAAGGAGAGCATAGGATATTGATGGTATACTGTCTCAAAGTTTTTGGTTGGTTTTTCTCCTACTATTTGGGTGGGGGAGTTAGCAAGGCGAAAACTTGGAAACTTTCTTTCTAACTGGGTAAGCTTGGCTAAGAGTTGGTCAAATTCATAATCTGAGATTTCTGGCTTGCCTTTTTGGTAGTACAATTCGTTATGGTAACGTACCAACGACGCTAAATGTTCAATTTCTCTTTTGGCTTCTTGACGTGTCATCAGGAGTATTAAATAGGTGGTTACCTTTGGCTTGGCTGAATTAACAAAAAAGCGAGTAGGTAAAGGAGATAGCTTTTGTAGGCTTTTAGCATCTGTAAGAGAGAAAATAAGGGTATGTTAGTAGCAACGGTAGTATCTAAAGCACTGTTTCAAAGTTAGCTAAGTTAGGATCGAAGATAGTAATTGAATGGCTTAACAGCGAAAATTGGGGGCTACATATACCATATAGAGTACCTCAAAACCTGTCATTTTCCTATTGACAACAGTGCTGTATTCAAGGCACTGGAGGGAAATAGCCTAGCTGCTGAGTCATTGTCGTTGCCAGTTGTCACACACAATGGCGGTAGCCATGGCAGCATTGAGCGATTCTGCCTGGCCGTAGCGAGGAATGCTAATGCGTTGCTGGATATAAGGCAGCACTCCTTGGCTGACTCCATGAGATTCATTGCCAATCACAATCAAGCTTGGCTTGGGTAGGGGAGTGTGATGGACGTTGTCGCCTGCTGTAAATGTTCCCAGAATAGGCAAGGAGACGCTACTAAGGTAGTCAGGAAGATGGTTGTAATACACCTTTACGCGTGTAAATGAGCCCATGCTGCTATGTAAGACTTTGGGATTGTATAAGTCCACGGTGTTTGGAGAGCAAACTAGGCTGGGAATATTATACCAATCTGCTACGCGGATGATAGCCCCCAAGTTGCCTGGATCGCGAATATCGTCTAATATAAGACCGCATGCATTCCTATTGGCTTCTAGGGGTGGAGGGGCTGGTATGCGTGCTACAGCCAAGGCTGCATTATTGGTTTTAAAAGTTCCTAACGCGGCTAGGTTAGCTTCTTCTGCTTGAAGCACTGCTACATCACGCCTCTGCAAAAGTGTACTGTGCGAAGCTAGAAAGGAAGGCGTCCCTACTACAAGGTGTATGGTATAAGGAGCATCGAGCAATAAGCTTACATTTTTAGCTCCTTCTACTACAAAAGCATTTTCTTGTTGGCGGTGCTTTTTTAAGCGTAGGCTTTTTATAAATTTTGCTTGCTTGTTAGAAAGTTTTTTAAAGGGACTAAAGTTTGAGATACACATGCTATCTATACCTTCTTATCACGGCTACTTTGTTGTCAGGTTGTGTGAATACGCGCCTTTTGAAGGAGCATGAACAGCTATTGTTCAAGCAGCAAATCAAAAGTACTAAAAAAGTAAGTAAGGAAAGGTTAGGACAGTACTACCAGCAGCAGCGCAACAGTAAGTGGTTAGGAGTGCCCTTTTTGTTGTGGTTATATCAGACAGGAAAGAAACGTCTTGACGAGGTCGCTATCCAGCAGGAGATTGTTCAAATAGAAGAAAGTTTTGATCAGCAGATTGCAGTAGCAGTAGAAGAGCAAAAAATACAGCGTCTCCAAAAAAGGCGAGACAAAAAGATCAACAGGCGAAAAAGGTTGCTCCAAGAAGGCAACCTCTTCATGCGTTGGGGAGAACCGCCTGTAATTTATAGCCCTCAACTAACAGTGCTCACAGAACAAAACTTTTTGCGTTACCTCCAATCCAAAGGCTACTTTGACGCCCAAGTAAGCAGCGAGGTAAAGTCTCGTGATAAAAAAGTTATTGTTACCTATCAGGTTGAAGAAAATCAACCTTACCGTATTGGCGAGCTAAGGCTCAATACGCCGGACAAGGCTGTTGAGAAGCTGTTGAAAGACCATCAACAACAAAGTCTGCTTAAAAAAGGAAATTACTATGACCAAGAGGTGTTGCGCCAAGAAAGAGAGCGTATTTATGAGCTGCTGAGTAACCATGGCTATTTTAGCTTCAATAGGCAATATGTGCGGTTTGAGATAGATACTACAGCTATCAATAAAGCTGTGGTAATAGAGACCGTCGTTGATACTCCCTCAACCGGCAAACCACATCCTATCTTCCATATAAACCAAGTTGAAGTTTCAGTAGATGCAGACCAGGCAGGAGAAGATGCAAAAGAGCACGTTTGTACCTATGACGGTATTACCTTTAGAGTTTGGGACCAGCAGTTCAGCCCCGCGTCCCTTGCTAAAAAGATACCGCTCCACCCACCACAACTTTACAGCAAGGAAGACATGCTTGAAACGCAGCGGCGCTTGTCTAGCCTAAACATGTTTAAGTATGTCAACATTACCCACGACACCCTAGAAGAAGACAAGTTAATCACGCATATACATACAAGCTTTCTTGATCGGTATCAAGTTGCTAATGAGCTAGGTCTGCAAGTAAGCCATTGGCTGACTAGGCCCTTTTATAAGTTAACTTTAAAAAGCAGAGATCTTTTTGGCAGGCTGGAGACTTTGGCACTAGCTACCAACCTTGGCCTTGAAGGTGTATCAGCCATAACAGACAAGCAGGGATTTGTTAGTAGCCGGGCATTAGGCATAGATCTTTCGCTCTCTTGGCCACAATTCTTGCTGCCTTTGAAGGACAAGACCCAGGCTTATTTAGGTCGCTTTGATCCTGTGACAAAGCTTTCTTTAGGGTATCACTCTACACAGCGCCCAGGCTACACGCAGGGTACTTTAAAGAGTTACATCAGCTACGCCTGGCAAGGCCTCGGAAGTGGTGCTTATGAGGTTGTACCGTTTCAACTTGACTTGATTGATACCAAAGAAATAAGCCCAAAATTCCAGGAACGGCTTGATGAGCTCAAAAAGCAGGGTAATAGTTTACACAGAACTTTTAAGCCTTCTTGGGTAAGCCACCTATCTTTTCAGGCTATCTTTTTCGAAAAGCCTAAGTCACTGACAGATTTATCTTACTCTTTTTTAGAGATATTTTTTGAGAGTGGAGGGACGCTTCAAAACTTCTTAGATCTGCGCAAGCTCGCAAAACGACTGGCATATTATCAATATGTAAAGTTTAGAATTGGCTATAGCCAACACATACCTGTTTACGCTAGCACGCTTTTTGCCTATTGTTTTAATGCAGGGATAGCAAACCCTTATGGTGAAAATAAATTCCTTCCTTATGATCGGTATTACTTTGCAGGCAGTAGCAACGGCATCAGGGCCTGGTCTCCGCGTAGCCTTGGCCCAGGAACTTATGCTCCTCCTCAAAAAGACGATAGGAAGTCTCATCTGGAGCAGCCAGGAGAGTTATTATTGCAAGGAAGTGGAGAGCTAAGACAGCAGCTAATTGGTTTTTTCGAGGGGGCACTTTTTGTAGATGTAGGTAACGTCTGGATGTTACACGATGATAGCCGCCCAGGCGGGAAGTTTAGCTTCCAAGGCTTTTACAAAACCATCGCTATAGGAACAGGCTTAGGCTTGCGGCTCAACTCTGAGTTTTTTGTACTGCGATTTGACGTAGGCCTTAAGGTATATGACCCTTCGAGACCTGTAGGGCAGCGGTTTATTGGTAAGAAGATTGCTTTCAACAGACACTTGGGACTGCCAGACCAGGCCGTCTTTAACATTGGTATAGGCTATCCATTTTAGATAATTGTTTTATTAAGTTGTCAAGCGTTAGCTCACTATTAGAAGCGTAAGTAACTATTTTCCTTTGTGCCACAGGGATTTCTTCGTTGAAATCGCACAACAGCATGTGTGCAGGTGCCCTTCTAAGTGGAGCAGAGTATGCACAAAAAACTATTCTGTAAAGGGCGGGATGTATATATAATTTTGAATAATAGGCGTGCTACTCTATATTTGCACACTATGCTAAAATGAGCTAAAAATGGCAAGGATCTGTGAAATTACTGGTAAAAGGCCTCGCGTAGGTAATAACGTCTCGCACGCCAACAACAAGACCAAAAGATGGTTTTACCCTAACCTTCAAACGAAGAAGTTCTATATTCCTGAGGAAGACGCTTGGATTATCCTCAAGGTCTCTGCTTCTGCCTTGAGAACTATCAATAAGAAAGGAATCAGTACTGTACTCAGAGAGGCAAAAAAGCAAGATAAATTAGTGAAGAATTGTATTGGCTAGCGGCTGATAGGTAGTAAACGCATACAAGTTGATAGCATTATGGCAAGTAAAAAGGGCAACAGAGTCCAGGTTATCTTAGAATGTACAGAGCACAGAAAGAGTGGATTGTCTGGTATATCTCGCTACACAACAGAAAAAAATAGGAAAAATACCACAGAGCGCCTAGAGCTAAAAAAGTATAACCCCATCTTAAAAAAGTATACCATCCACAAAGAAATCAAATAATCACCATGGCAAAAAAAGTAATAGCAACGCTTCAAAAAGCAGGTAGCAAGAACTTAGCCAAGGTCATCAGAGCTATACGTTCGCCCAAGACAGGCGCCTATACCTTTAAAGAAGAGATTGTACCTAGTGAAGCAGTCAAGGAAGTCCTAGCCCGAAAAGCATAGCTATATTTTTGGCTTGTTTAGGCATCGGGTTGTTCCCCCTAGACGAATAAAAAGTTAGTACGGGTTATCCAGTTGGTCTCTTCATGGGACTTTTTTATTTTAAAGTCAATTCTTATTTGTCCCTTCAAAAATGTTTAGATTCTTTTCAAAAGGCAAGAAGGAAGTGCTGGACCAAGGACTTGCCAAAACTAAACAAGCTTTTTGGACTAAGCTTAGCAAAGTAGTAGCAGGCAAAGCACAGGTAGATGAAATGGTGCTAGATGAGCTAGAGGAGCTATTGATTGCAGCTGATGTAGGCCTGGCCACGACCGTAAAAATCATTGAACGCATTGAAAAACGCGTGGCCCGCGATAAGTACCTTAACACCGCAGAGCTAGACCGAATATTGAAAGAGGAGATTGCTGTCCTGTTAGAAGCGCCTACTCATGAACACCAAAGTGCAGCTGATAGCCAAGGGATTTATGTGATACTGGTGGTCGGTGTCAATGGAGTGGGCAAGACTACAACAATCGGTAAGCTAGCGGCTCATTACAAGCAAGCAGGCAAGCAAGTAATTTTGGGCGCCGCAGACACTTTCAGGGCAGCAGCTGTAGAGCAGTTGCAGCAATGGGGGCAGCGCGTAGGCGTGGCCGTAGTGGCATGCAGGATGCATGCAGATCCAGCTTCTGTAGCCCATGAAACGATCCAAGAAGGACTGCGCGCTCAGGCCGATGTAATCATCATCGATACAGCAGGTAGGTTGCATACCAAAGTGAACCTAATGCACGAATTGGCTAAGATAAGGCGGACTATACAAAAGCTTATACCTGAGGCACCACATGAAGTTTTGTTGGTGCTGGACGGCAGTACAGGCCAAAATGCTTTGGTACAAGCCGAGGCTTTTACCAAAGCTACCCAGGTAACTTCCCTGGCTATTACCAAGCTCGATGGCACTGCCAAGGGTGGTGTAGTGATTGGTATTTCAGATCAGTTTCAAGTACCTGTAAAGTACATTGGCGTGGGTGAACAGGTAGAAGATTTACAAGTCTTTGACCGGCACGCTTTTGTAGCATCCTTATTCAGTAAGTAAGTGCCAACTTTTTTACTATAGCGAGTCCTAAAGTAGAAAAATGCTCAAAAGAGAGGTGTTAACCCCCTTTCATCTTTCTGGTTTTTTTGCCTTCACACGTATCTTAATTTTCTGCTCCTCGCTGTGCAGCACTTCCTTTTGTGCATCTTTTTGCACTACTATAACCTAATTAACCAAAATTTTCCTTTCTTCCCCCGCAGTGGCCCTGTCCTCAGGTTGGTATCTCATGATGAGTTTGGCGGGTTCTCCTTTTCTAAAGCTTTCTAGATCAATAGGCTTATCAAGTGCCAGTATTGCAATACAACTGTCGTCTAAGCCAAGCTCATATTTTCCTTCTTCCTGCGGTTTTCCTTGCAAGCTACCTTGTCCACACAAAGACTTAGCAGATACAAAAAAGTCTCTTAAGCTTGCATTTGCATCCTTGGTAGTGAAGGGTAATTTTTAAAAAACTATTAGAAGCTATCCTAGGTTTGACTTCTTGCATAAGGACTAGCTTTTTTTATTCTCTTTGTTGTTAGTAGCCTGACTATGACTAGAGCCTGCTGTCTGTACATCCTGCTCTATTGGGCCCTGCGCTTATCCTTGCTACAAACAATTTGTAAGGATAGGGCAAACCTATCAGCACAACAGGTAGCCAGGTTTTTATGTTCATACTTCGAAGTAGACGCATGGTTTATTGAGGTTAACAGGAATAAATACTTTGAGAGTAATTTGCTATGAATGAATAACAGTTTCTTTCAGAGCTTTATCAAGGTTTACTCAAAAGTATTATTCAGGATTTCTAAGTCTGAGGCCAAAACTATAAGACTTGAACCATTAAAATAACCTTCAGGCTTCAAATCTAGGATGGGAAATTTAGGAAGCAACCCATTATCTCTAAAGTTTTCTCCTCTCACTGGTTATTGCTAATTTTATTGTGTCGAAATCCAACACCTTAATCAAGGTCTACAGCTATCAGTTACGCCTATGAGCACATTCTGTCATGTACATTGCCACACCCAATACTCACTACTAGATGGAGCAGCAAAAATCAACCACCTAATAGCTAAGACCAAGCAACTAGGCATGCATGCACTGGCCATTACCGACCACGGCAACATGTTTGGTGTGCCGCATTTTGTAGCTGCTGCCAACAAAGAGGGAGTCAAGCCGATAATCGGCTGCGAGTTTTATATCGCCCCTGACATGCATGATCATAAAGACAAAACGCGCTATCACCAGTTGCTGCTGGCTAAAAACGGAGTAGGCTATAAGAATTTGTCCAGGTTGTGCTCCTTAGGGTTTTTAGAAGGCTATTACTACAAGCCTAGAATTGATAAGAAGTTACTTAGACAACACGCAGAGGGGCTGATTGCTACTAGTTGTTGTTTGGCAGGCGAGCTGTGCCAGACTATCCTCTGCAGGGGAGAGGAAGTAGCTGAAAAACACTTTTTGGAGTGGTTAGACATCTTTGGGGAAGATTATTACATCGAGTTGCAGCGTCATGGCCTGAAAGAACAAGATGAGTGTAACAAGGTGTTGCTCAAATGGGCAAAAAAGCACCAGGCAAAAGTGATTGCTACCAACGACGTACACTACGTGGAGCAGCGAGATAGCATTGCACAAGACATTTTGCTGTGTTTGCAAACAGGTAAGGATTACAATGATCCCAATAGAATGCGCTTTGAGAACAACCAGTTCTTCTTAAAGTCTCCCAAGGAAATGGCAGCGCTCTTTGCAGACCTACCAGAGGCTTTGGAAAATACGCAAGAGATTGTCGAAAAAATCCACACTCCTTCTTTAGAGCGAGATATACTGCTGCCTATCTTCCAGGTGCCCGAAGGTTTTAGCAGCCAAGGCGCCTACCTTAGGCACTTAACAGTTAAGGGAGCCCAGCAGCGGTATAGGACTGTCACTGCTATGCTCGAGGAACGCGTCAACTATGAGCTAGCCATCATTCAAGAAATGGGCTTTCCTGGCTATTTTCTAATTGTACAAGACTTTATCAGTGCTGCTAGGAAATTGGGCGTAGTTGTTGGGCCAGGCCGAGGTTCTGTAGCAGGCTCTGTGGTAGCCTATTGCATTGGTATTACCAACATCGACCCCATCCATTACAACTTACTTTTTGAACGGTTTTTGAATCCAGAACGCGTGTCAATGCCAGATGTTGACATTGACTTTGATGATGCAGGACGGCAAAAGGTAATTGAGTATGTGGTAAACAAATATGGCAGAAACCAAGTTGCCCAGATTATTACTTTTGGTAGCATGGGCGCTAAATCTGCTATCCGTGACGTAGCACGTGTTCTAGGCTTACCTTTAGACCAGTCTAACCGCATGGCTAAGTTCGTCCCTGAAAGGCCAGGCACCACGCTCGCCCAAGCTTTTGCCGAAGTGCCAGAGCTCGCTGCACTGAAAAACGACCTAAGCTCGCCCGAAGGCAAGGTGCTTTCTTTTGCTGAGACGCTCGAAGGCTCTGCCCGGCATACAGGTATCCATGCAGCAGGCATCATCATTGCTCCCAATGATCTGATGAATTATATCCCTGTCAAGTCTGATAAAAATTCTGACTTATTGGTTACTCAATATGACGGCTCTGTAGTAGAGCGTGTGGGTATGCTGAAGATGGACTTTTTGGGACTTAAAACCTTGAGCATCATCAAAGATGCATTAGCACTTATTGAAAAAAACAAGGGAAAACGCATTGATATTGATAACCTCCCTTTAGATGACCTTAAAACGTTTGCGCTTTACCAACAAGGTGATACCATTGCTACTTTCCAGTTTGAATCAGAGCCCATGCGCCAGTGGCTCGTCAAGCTCAAGCCCAACAACATTGAAGACCTTATTGCCATGAATGCCTTGTACAGACCAGGTCCTATGCAGTTTATTCCCCAGTTTGTTGCCCGAAAACACGGCCAAGAAAAGATCAATTATGCCCACCCCTTACTAGAAGGCATCCTGAAAAACACTTACGGCATTATGGTCTATCAAGAGCAGATCATACAAACAGCCCAGATCATGGCAGGTTATACCCTAGGTGCGGCTGACTTGCTACGCAAGGCCATGGGCAAGAAAAAAGTTGACGAGATGGCTAAGCACCGAGAGATATTTGTTCAAGGGGCCCAAGAAAAGCATGGTATTGCTAGAGCCAAGGCCCTAGAAGTATTTGATGTGATGGAGAAGTTTGCTCAGTATGGCTTTAATCGCTCTCACTCAGCTGCCTACTCTGTATTGGCTTACCAAACTGCTTATCTCAAGGCACACTACCCGGCTGAGTACATGGCTTCGGTGTTGACCCATAACCAAGGCGACATCGACAAGATTACTCTATTTATGGATGAGTGCAAAAGGCAAGGCATCAAAGTCCTTGGCCCTGATGTTAACGAGAGTGACATCAGCTTTGATGTCAATCAAGCGCAGCAAATTCGCTTTGGCTTAGGTGCCATCAAAGGTGTGGGCGAGGCTGCTGTAGAAGCCATCATACTTGAAAGAAAAGGTGCCCAACCCTTCCAAGATATTTTTTCCCTTGCTGAAAGAGTAAATCTCAAGGCAGTCAACAAAAAAACCTTTGAGAGCTTGGCCATGGCCGGGGCTTTTGACAACTTTCCATATTACCACCGCAGGCAATACCTGCACGCTGAAAACAGTAAAGATTCTTTGATTGAAAAAGCCATTCATTATGGGCACCAGATGCAGCAAGAAAAGGAGTCTGCTCAGCAATCTCTTTTTATGGTGACTGAAGAGTCTACGGCTCGCTACGGAAAAAAACCTGATATAGCTCCTTGTACACCTTATGAAAAGTTGGAAAAGCTGAAGCTGGAAAAACAAGTGGTAGGCTTTTATATTTCTGGCCACCCCTTAGATCAGTACAAAGTGGAACGCGAGCACTTCTGCAACTGCCACACACAAAATGTATTAAACCTTAAAGGCAAAGAAGTGCGGCTGGCGGGTATCATTACTGAGTGTAAGATCAGGCAAAGCAAACATGGCAAGCCTTTTGGGCTGTTTACCGTAGAAGACTATGAAGGTACCTTAGAGCTAAACCTGTTTGGAGAAGATTTCCTCAAAAACCAGCACATGCTTCAAGAAGGTACTTTTGTATACATCATGGGCAGTGTACTAGAGCGCTACAAACAGGAAGATAGCTGGGAGTTTAAGCCCCGAAAATTGAGCCTACTAAGCGAAATTAGAGAAAAAATGAGCAAGACACTACAACTCCATCTGTCTGTAACACAAATCAATGAGCCCTTGGCAACGCAGCTTGAACAAGCTATCACACAGCATCCTGGCGCTTGCCAACTAACAGTAACTGTGGCTGCTCCTGAAGAAGCCATGAGCGTAGGATTAATTTCTAGAAACTACCGCATCAACCCTAGCAACGAATTTTTTGATGCCTTGCACCAAATAGGAGGAATAGCTTATCGCCTCCAAGCATGAATCATGAATGCTGTGCGCGCTAGCTTGAGTAATAAACTTTTCTTACATTTGATGTCCCCTGTGATACTTTAAATCGACTTTTCATTGTGAATGCTGATAACATGGCCAACGAACAAACTACCAAAGCTTTAGAAATTACCGATGACAACTTTGCACAAGTGATTCAAAACGAAAATCCCGTATTAGTAGACTTCTGGGCTACCTGGTGCGGCCCTTGTCGAATGCTAGCCCCTGTGATGGATGAACTGGCTGAAGAAGCTGCAGGTAAATTTGTAGTGGGCAAACTAGATGTAGACAAAAACCCACAAACCTCACTTGCTTATGGTGTCAAGAGCATTCCTACACTTATCATCTTCAAAAACGGAAAGGAAGTAGAGAAGATAGTAGGTACCATCCCCAAAGCCACGATCAAAGAAAAGCTAGTAGCACACGCTGGTTAGTGGTAAATGAGGAAAAACACTGTTGCCTAACCTACTTCAACCAACCTTTGGCTCAGCCTACCCTAGGAAAAAAGCTCTTACAGGCCGCATAGACAGGCTCACCAAACATACCTATCACCAAACATCAAATTATCTTTCCATTTCATTAGGCCAAGCTCTGTGAAAAATTTCAGGCTGGAGTTTTCTGTAGTGGTTCTCTCATTGACTGATGAAATTGCAGGAGCCACATACTGAGACCATTGCAAAACTAAGCTCTAACTTCTTCTTTAGCTTGAAAATGTATATTGAGACCATTGCAAAATGGGGTATCTAAGCCCTTTACAGTTTGGGAATAAAATTTTTTTAGAGTTTTGCAACGATCTCTATTTTTGTGCGTTATACATATTTCTGTAGCTACTGCTGAAGAGAACTCTACAAATCCCCTCCATAAATCAGCACTACAAGAGTACATAGAAAAATCCCAAGCCCGACGATCCAAGGAGGCCCGAGACCGCTGAGGAAAAAGACACAAGGGAGCTCACACCTCTCCGTAAGACTGTCATCTCAGCAATGGTCTGAACGCAACTTGGTCATTAACACTCAAAGAGGTGGATGTCGATGCACAAGACAACCGAGATTTTACGCCACTACACTATGCAGCTGCCCATGGCTACACCACAGCCATGGAGTGCTTGATTAAGAAAAAAGCAATAATTGATGCACAAGAGGGCGATAGGTTCAGCCTTCTGCACTACGCTGTACAAACCGGTCAGCTCAAAGCAGCGCAACTACTTAACCAGCACGGCGCTGATGTAAACATCACCAATACACTATGAGAGGGTCATGGAGCTATTGCCACCTTGCTCATAACCCATGGAGGTAAATGCACAAGAAGCGCAAGGATATACGCCTTTGCACAGCGCTGTAATTACTAACCAGGTAGCAATATCCAAGATACTGATAGCCCAAAAGGCCAATGTCAATACAAAAGAAAAGATAACGACGGAAAAACGCCCCTCTATCATGCTGTATTGAGTGGCTACGAAGACATCGCAAGACTACTTGTAAAACATGGAGCTAATGGCAAGCTGCCTGATCAACATAAACACACCCTTTTGCACGTAGCTGCCTACAAAGGCCATGCATCTATTGCTGCCCTATCAATTGCTAAGGGTGCTAAGGTAAATGCGCAGCAAGTGAGAGGTTATACCCCTTTGCACAGCGCTGCATTTGCTGGCCAAAGAGAAGTAGTTAGCCTACTTATTGCCCACAAAGCCTTAATTAACGCTCCCTTTGACGAGGGAGACACACCGTTCTACCTGGCTCTACTAGGAACGGACTGCTCATAGAACACAACGCCAAAATTACCCTCAACTAACAGCGTTTTACCCTCTTGCATATAGCTGCTTACCAAGGACATCTGCCTGTAGTACAGCTTTTGCTACACTGTGGGGTCCCGGCGGATATCGTAGATGAGGACAATGCTACGCCATTGTAGTGCTGTAGTGGGCAACCATACTGATATTGTAACGTGGCTTATAGAACACGGTGCCAATGTTGACCACCAAGAAAAGCACAGAGATTCCCCACTTAGCATAGCAGTAGACGAGAACTACACAACCATGGCACGCCTGCTGGTAGAAAAAGGGGCTGATGTCCATAAACATGCGCTACTGCACAACGCTGCTTACAGAGGAAAAATTCAAGAGCTATCTTTGCTATTAGACCTGGGCGTTGACCTGTTAGGAGAAATTGGCTTTACACCACTGGAGTGGGCAATCACTGGTATCATAACAGAGGCCAATAAGGATTTAGCAGTGTTGCAATACCTCATTGATAGACAAGCCAATATTAACGCTCAGTTGGCTTGTTATGTTAGAAGTGGTAAGGCTACTGATCGATAATGGGGCTGATCCCGACTGCAAAACCGAGCAAGGTGCTACTCCACTACAGCTAGCCATGGGTAACCAACACGATGAGGTTACGCAGCTGCTCAGAGAAAAAGGGGATAACTGAGGAAAGTCGTGCCACAGACAAGAACCAGTAGGCTACCAATCCTCTCTAAATTTAACGCAGTAAAGCGTACTGGTCAACATTTAACCTGTAAGATATTCAGTTTCAGTTATCCTGGGTCTTATTTGCTACGCTGAGCTGAGGACCCAGGATCGTACTAGCGGAGAGGCTGTGGGAGCCTGGCTGAAAGCCTATCCATGGGTTTTTACACCCAGTGGGCCTGCGTGGACTCGAACCACGGACCTCTACATTATCAGTGTAGCGCTCTAACCAGCTGAGCTACAGGCCCTTTGCTAACTTTTAAGGAAATTGCTTTTTAAGCAGGAAGAGGGATAAAGACCTATTGATATCGTAATACTCCTTGCTGCTCAAAAATGATGTCAAATCTACTACCTTCCGCGAGCAATAACAAGACTTTGAGGATTATGAAGCGCTCAATATGGTCATTTTTGCGTAGATTTACGTTTCTAGATAAGCAGACACGTGACTCGTCCAGCCTTAGCTGCAAAACATTTTAAACAATGCTTCACTCCTCCAAGCTGATAGAAGCAGCAGTCAATGAGATTTCAAGCTTGCCCGGCATAGGCAAGAAGACTGCCTTGCGCCTAGCGTTATTTCTCCTTAGGGCTGAGCAACAACATACGGAAAGACTGACAGAAGCCTTGTGCAAGCTACGCTCAGAAATACAATACTGCCTACATTGTTACAATGTAGCTGACGGGCCCGCCTGTAGTATCTGTGCTAATCCCCGTCGCGACCAGTCAGTCATTTGCGTGGTGGAGAGCATCCAAGATGTGCTGGCTATAGAAAATACCGCTCAGTACAAGGGACTTTATCATGTCTTGGGAGGCATTATCTCACCTGTAGAAGGCATTGGCCCTGAACAGCTGCAAATAGAATCTATGGTCCAGCGGGTCCAGCAAGCACCTCCCCAAGAGGTTATCTTTGCCCTTAGTGCAACAATTGAGGGAGATACCACAGCATTTTATATCACCAAAAAACTCAAGGGTTATGGAGTCAAAGCTACTACAATTGCGCGAGGAGTGCCAGTAGGAGGTGAGCTTGAGTATACCGATGAAATCACCCTAGGCAGAAGCATCACCGGCCGTGTGGCCTACCAATAGCAGTGGGCTGAACTGTTTGATTATTGCCTCATATGCGTATGGGTGTAAGCAATAATTGAACATTAGCTTATAAGCAACATTGATATCCTGCCTACACATCTAGCCTAGGCCAAGGTTAAGGAAAAAATCAAACCCTTTTCTTATCGTCTAGAAGCAGCTCTATAGATGCGCTGACAAAATTTTTCTATTACCTTATCATTTCCATTCAAGCATTAGTTTCTCTAATTTTAGGAATGTAGCATTAATACGGCATGGCTCTATTGGCCTTTAGGAAGACTTAAGCATAGGTACCAACCCTTTTCCATCATCGGAATTGTTTGATTGTAGCCCTAGGCAGCTTCCGCAAGAATTTAAGCTAAACACACAACCATATGGAAAATTTGAATCGATTGCAATGTGCTTTGAGTCAACAGACAGTACAACTCCTCAATCAACAATTAGCTATGGAAGGCCAATCCTCTGCGCACTACTTAGCCATGGCTTCATGGTGCGATGTGAAGGGGTATAAGGGAGCAGCAGAATTTTTGTATCACCATGCTGAAGAAGAGAAAGAACATATGCTCAAGCTGTTTCACTACATCAACGACAGTGGTGGACATGCCCTACAGCCTGAGATAAAAGGAGTACAGCTTACTTTTGAATCATTCAGAAAAATCTTTGACCTAGCACTAGCTTATGAAGTAAAGGTAACTTATGCCATTCATCAGTTAGTAGATCACTGTTTGTCTATTAAAGACTTTTCTACCTTCAATTTTTTACAATGGTTTGTAGCAGAGCAAATAGAAGAAGAGATAGTAACCAGAAGGGCTGTCGAGCTATTTGACCTCATAGGTGAGGAAGGCATTGGCTGCTACACCATTGATAAAGAGATCAGCGCGTTAAAGGGCAGCACAAAAGCTCGTGGATAAATACTTTTTTTGTGCGAGATATGCAGAAAGCAATGCTTTTAGGACTTACAAAAAGCTATACACGTTCCTTTCGCGCAACAAGGCCAGTCATAATTAGGTAGTGCCGTCAATGAATAAAACCGATAAGAGGGACAGTAAATTTGACTTCCGAGAGCAAGTAAGCTTCCCGCTTAAAATAACCTGTTGCTGTACCTCTGGAGTGCCTTAACCTATTCAAAAATCGCGCTATCACGTTTCTTTGTTTGTAAATTGATTTGTCTTAGTAACCCTTTGTCCATGAACACTGATGATTGGAAAGGACAGCCTGGCTACCTAATGTTCTGTTGGTGCTAGAACCGTTTTACTTGCTTAGGCCCTATCAGCCAATACATCCTGTGCACTTTGACTCCTAAGCAATCAAGGCCCATACTTGCTATGGTGAGCCTGACGGCTGCTTAAGTAGATGTTGAAGGGAATACGATCTTGGTTGACTGCACCATGTATTTTACTGGTGAATCCTCCCCTTGAGCGACCTGAGCCCTCATCTTGTAGGCTTTTTTAGCTCCAGCTGCGTGTTGGTGTACTCTGAGAGCAGTACTATCTATCAAAACTATGGCTAGCTCTTTTTTATCGCAGAGCACTAGCTAGGATCTTCTTAAAGACTCCACTTGGAGACCAAGGGGGTAAACCTCCGATCTACATTTTTCATTTCCCTATCGCAGCCTAAATTCTACCAAGGAGCACCGCTCTTCAGTATCCACAAGATCGCATTGAAGAAATTGTGATTGTCTTGAGCTGTTACCCCTACATGTCCTTTGCTACCAGGAAGTATATATTCAACTTTAGCAAACCACTCTAGCATCAATCCATGGCTATGAATCTTCGTTGTCTTTGAAGTGTAACAGCACAAAATACACGAAAACTAATTGACGGAACTACCTAGTTTTTCTCAAGCTGTTAGTTCCTTTTTCAAAGCTGCTTTTGTTTTGTCTAAGAGCACCTTTGGGTTGCTCTAGGCTTTTCTCCGGTGTGTCCTCAAGGCGTTCTGTGTCTTCATCATGCCTTTCTGTGTTTTTGCCAAAACTGAGATTAAGGCCTATTTCTAGATGCAATGCCAACTGCTTCAAGTCAACAAAAGCACTTTGTTCGCCAAAAGGTCCGTCTTTGTACGTCCTAAAATTTCCTGAGAACCTTGACAGGAGCCTCAGATAATCATTGAGCTTTCGCTCATAGGCTACGCCAGCGCTGAGAAAAATCCCTTGACAGATATATTTCCCTTTGATAAGCATTGCTTTCAGGTGAGTACCTGCATTATAAGTTTTACCTGCCTGAAAGTCTATTATGATATCATAACTAGGCTTATGCATTACCTGAAGTGCTATTAAACCAAACCACTTCGTATTGTAAAACCACCTATATTTTTTTTCTATAGTTAAGGTATTCACTTTGCCTGTAGCATCGCCTTTGGGTTTTAATTCTTTTAGGTAGTTCACTTCTAAGCCATATCCGCCCCCTATCCTGAGACGCTCAAAAAAGGTATAATGTGTGGCCAGTGTAATTGGCAAGTTCCATCCCTGACCTGTGAGAATAATTTCCTTGCCCAGCGCTACCTCTTTAATATTAGCTGGACTCCCTTCATTGAAATTAGATTCATATTCATGTACGTCTCCAAACCATCTAATTAGATAAGCTCCCCCCTTGCTCTTCCCTATTTCTTCCTTGGTTTGTAAATAGAATTTACCCCTTCGCTCCTCAAGCCTCATGTTATTGATTTTGTTTTGGTAAAAGGTAGTTCCAGGGCCTATTCTAAAGCTTAGTGCTAAGTTTTTCCAAAATTTAATAGGCTTTTTTTCTTCTTTTGCTGGCACTTGGTCGTTGCTTGCTGCAGCTTCTACCAGCTCTTTAGGCATACCCAGCTTGTAACCATAGTCTCGTATATCAACCTTATACCACTGCTCTGTCAAAGCATCGTAGGCCCAAAAGTTGTGATAAATGTAATGCTCCTCGCGCTGTTGGGTTGTATCTTCTAATAGCTCAACTGTATCAAAGGCTTCAATGATAGACCACTTGTCTGTAGCAGGATCATAGGATTGAAATTTTCTGATCTTGTCAAAATCACGCTCTACCTTGCTATCACTGGTGCTGAGCGGTTTTTTGCTACCTTTTTTCTCCAGTGCCTTCCCTTGATTAGTATCCCCTGCAGTCATTTTAAGCGTGGGAGGGTTTTGGGGGTTGGTGCCAGAAGGGTTGTCAGCAAAAGCATTCACTTGAGTCACAAGGATAAGGCATAACAACAGCACTGCATCTCTTAGTAGCAATTGTAGCTTGGTCATTTCATACGGATTTCACTGTGAATTCATAAAGGGCATTGGCTCTTCAGTTAGAGCAAAAATATATATTCCTTAAGTTAGTATACTAATGGGTGTGGCACTTTTATCCCTGAGTAGTACAATTCTTGAGTTAGAAGAGCAATAGGTGACATGTAGTTGAACAAGGGTAAGGACAGGTGAGCTACACTATAGTTACACCTTACTTGTAAGCGTCTCTACCAGGGGACTAGCACTGCTTGGGGCTTAATCACAACCAAGCCTCTGTCTTGTTCTATTGCTTAAGCTTTTTTCTATCAAACACCTGATTGAGCAAGCATAAAGTAACCGATTGCAGAAAAATAGCATAGAAAAGAGAAAAATGTTGCTACCTTTGTTGGATTTCCTTGCAAATAGCATTATTCTTGCATGAGTAACTCAGAAAAAGAAATTAGTGCAGATGTTCAACCTAAAAATCTAAAAGAGTCAACTATGAAAAAGAAAATAGTAGTACTAGGGAGTGCATTCATGCTTTTCCTAAATGCTTCAAATGCGCAGATGGAAGATATGAGCTTTGGCTTAAAAGGAAGTATTTCTTTTTTTCTTCCTGTCATTGAAAAGGCAAAAAAAGATACTTATGAAGGTAAGAACTATATAGGGTTCCAAGGAGGAATTTTTGCTGAATACAGGCTTCTTGATGATATGCTAAGTGTAGGCTTGGACACTGGGTATGCTAAAAAAGGCATCCTTTTAGCTCAAAAGGAAGGAGATAAAAAAGAAGCACCAATAGACATTCACACCGTAGATGTTGCTATGCCAATAGCATGGCTACCCATGGGACGTGATGGTGGATTGTCTGTATTTGCAGGCCCTAAAATGTACGTTAAACTTTCAAGCAAAGGAAAAATACCAGAGGGACAAGAAGAAAAACTCCAAGACAACCAAATAAGAAAGTTTAACTTTGGTGCTACTGGTGGTGTCAAGTATGAGATACTTGAGAGCGGATTCTTTGTTGCCGCTAACTACGACTATTTTTTCCAGGATCTCTTTAGCAACAAAGAAGAAGGAAAAGCATTGAAAGCTGATTTATTTCCCGATAATAAGAAGGGAGAGGATTATGAGCTACAAGGACCACAACTATCTTTAGGTTATGATTTTGCAAGATTAATGGAATAAGTTTGGTAGCGTAACTTACTTAAAAAGCCGCCTTTTGGGCGGCTTTTTTATTGCATTTTCCTATGCCAAAGTTGTATCTATAACAAAGGCGGCGCAGCAGTAACGCTTTGCCTTACTGCCCATGCGCATGGGGGCAGACTAGATCTTGCTCAGCTCCAGGTTATCTCGCTCCCTTGCAACTATGGGACACAACACAGGCACTACAGCTCCTAACTCATGCTAAAGGTGGATACTGAGCAGGAGCAGCTTCTGCCATCATGGCATAAACCTTATCAACGATACTCTCTACGTTAGGCTTGGAAAAATAGTTGCCATCGTCTGCATAAGCAGGGCGGTGAGCTTGGCTAGTAATGGTAACTGGTGCTGCATCTAGGTAGTGGTAACCCTGCTGTTCTTCTAACACCTTTTGCATCATGTAGGCTGTTGCGCCGCCAGGCACATCTTCGTCAGCAAAGACAATGCGGTTGGTCTTTTTCAAAGAGGCAGCAATGCTGTGTTGCAAATCAAACGGTAATAAGGTCTGTACGTCGATCACTTCACAGGCAATGGCCAGCTGCTCTAACATTTGGGCTGCTTCTATTACTACCCGGCACATGGCTCCGTAAGTTACTACAGTCACATCAGTACCAGATCGAATGATCTCAGGCATGCCTAGAGGAACGCTGAAAACACCAAGGTTGGTGGGTACTTGCTCTTTTAGGCGGTAGCCATTTAAACACTCAATGATGAGTGCTGGGTCATCAGACTGTAGCATGGTATTGTAAAAACCAGCTGCTTGGGTCATGTTGCGAGGTACAAGCACATAAATACCCCGGACGTTGTGAATGATCCCTGCCAAGTAAGACCCTGAATGCCAAATTCCCTCAAGCCGATGCCCTCTGGTACGGACAATGACAGGGGCTTTTTGGCCCCCTCTGGTACGGTACTGCAAGGTAGCCAGGTCGTCCATCATGATCTGAAGCGCATAAGGCAAGTAATCGAGGTATTGTATTTCTACAATAGGCCTTAGACCGCGCATAGCCGTGCCAATACCTTGTCCTAGGATAGTACATTCTCTAATTCCTGTATCAGTCACCCTGAGTAAGCCATATTTTTGTTGCAGTCCAGCAAAGGCTTGATTTACATCTCCAATCTTACCTACGTCCTCGCCAATGGCAAAAACACGCGGATCTCTTTGGAGCATGGCATCAAAGTAGGCTTGCAGTACTTCTCTTCCGTCTACCCACGGAGCATCTGGAGCAACAATAGGTTCTATGGTAGGAACACGCAGAGCAGCCTCCTTAGATTCGCTGTATAGGTGCGAGTTAAAGCGGGCTTTATTTGCTTGTTCATTACTCTGTAGCCATGCTAGCAAAGGCTTTTTAGTGATGTATGGGGCACTTCTAAGCCAGTACAGGGCTTGTTTGACTGCCCTGGTGGCATGTAGTCTGGTGGGATTAGTAATGGCATGCAGTTCCTCTATTAGCCTTGTTATAGGTTGGTCCGCTGGACTTGTAGCTGCTATTGCTTCTAATAAGCTGATAGCTTTTGCATGGTCTTCTTGAAGTGCTGCTTGACAAGCTTGCCATGCAGCGTTTTTTTGTTGTTTGGCTTCTTCATGCGCCTCACGTTCTATGATGTCTAGCTGCACAGCCGTAGCCAGGTCGTTAGCAAGCAGCCATGCTCGCATTTTTTTGATGCAGTCATATGCTCCTTCCCAAGCCAGGCGTTCTTTAGACTTGTAGCGCTCGTGCGAGCCTGAGGTAGAGTGTCCTTGAGGCTGCGTCATTTCTTTGACATGGATGAGGACAGGTACGTGTTCCTCACGACATATTTTTGCTGCCTTTTGATAAACTGCACACAGAGCTGCATACTCCCATCCTTTGACTGTAAAAATTTCATAACCAGGTTCGGTGGCTGTGCGTTGGAAGCCCCCTAGCACTTTGGAGATGTCTTGTTTGGTAGTATGATACTCCTTGGGTACAGAGATGCCATAGTCATCGTCCCATACAGAAACAAGCATAGGAACTTGGAGCACCCCAGCTGCGTTGATGGCTTCAAAAAACATGCCTTCTGAAGTAGTAGCATTACCAATCGTACCAAAAGCAATTTCATTGCCTTGGTTAGAAAAGTCTTTGAAGGGAGCCAGCTGTGAGTTTTCTCTATAAAGCTTGGAGGCATACGCCAGGCCTACCAGGCGGGGCATTTGTGAGCCATTAGGAGAAAGATCAGCAGCCACATTCTTAAGCTGGATAAGCTTTTTCCACTGTCCATTTTCATCAAGCAGGCGTGTACCAAAATGGCTGTTCATCATTCTGCCTGCTGAAGCAGGGTCGGCTTCTACAGAAGGGTGGGCATAGAGTTGGGCAAAGTATTGCTGCAGCGTCAGAGCACCAATAGCCATCATAAAGGTCTGGTCACGGTAATAGCCTGAACGAAAGTCTCCTGCTTTAAACACCTTGGCCATGGCAAGCTGGGCTACTTCTTTTCCATCGCCAAAGATGCCGAACTTGGCTTTGCCCATAAAGACTTCTTTACGGCCTAATAGGCTTGCTTCGCGGCTTTCGCAGGCCAGGCGATAGTCTGCTAGGGCTTCTTGGGCCTTTGGTAATTGAGTTAATGGTATCAATTCTTTCATTAAGCTATTTGTATGAGTAGTGTAGTGACTATTTTAATCTAGCCTAGCAAGGGAGGTACACCAAGCATGAAAGCAAACGCTTTGAATAGGAAAACAGTTGAATAAAAATTAACAAGCAAGCCTATAAGCCGGGTTCTGTATGCTAGCACAAGGCCAGCGCGCTTATCATCTATCTGGGACTATGATCACTCATAGCCTCTATCGGCCTACCCATACTGCCTTTCAGCGTGTGAAACACAAGCGAGCCACTTGTGACCTCATGGTGAGGATGCAGTATTTATTTGGCCTTTCAACCCCTAAGGTTTACCGTGCCTTTGCTGTCACCAGCAAAGCGGTGGGCTCTTACCCCGCCTTTTCACCCTTACTTTGCTTGAGGCAAAGCGGTTTGTTTTCTGTGGCACTAGCTGTCACCTGGCTTTGACACCAGGCGCCTTCCTGTTAGGAAGTAGGGTGCTCTGCGTTGCCCGGACTTTCCTCCCTGGTTGCCCAAGGCGATAAGCCAGCTTGCTTGTATGTTTAGTGTTTACTCAATCAGCTGAAATACACGTTTCCAACGCATTTTGCTTAAAAATTGTTTGTTGGGGGCAAGCGAAAATAACACAAAAAAAGCTTTACCTACAACGTGGTCTTGGGGTACAAAACTCCAAAACCGAGAGTCTACAGAGTTGTGACGGTTGTCTCCCAGCATAAAGTAATAATCTTGTTGAAAAGTATAGGTATCTACACGCTGGCCATCGACCCAAAGTTGATGCTCATTGATTTGTACTTCTTGGTGGCCTTCATGGTAGGTAATGGCACGTTCATACTGGGTTAAAGTTTTTTCGTTGATAGGAATGCTCATTCCTTTGGCAGGAACGGTTATGGGCCCTAAGTGATCTCCATTCCAAGGAAATATTTCGCTGCTTGCATAAATTTGAGGATCTATCATGCCTTTGGGCATAGCTATAAGACGTACCTCCTGAATCAATGCTATTTGCGCTAGCTGCGCTGCAGTGGCTGGGGTAGTATGTACCAAATAACCTTCTTGCACAGGGAAGTATTCACGGATGGCGTATTTGTCAAAGAACCGTTCACCAAGGGTAGCAGTAGTCTTGAGATAATAACGGTATTGTAACCCTGGATACTGTGGCTGTAGCTCGTGGTTAACATATAGCTGCAAGTTATCAATACGGAGTACATCACCAGGCAGCCCTACACAGCGTTTGATATAATAGGTACGTAAATCAATGGGTTTGTCTAGCTCCATAGGGTAGTTAAAGACAACCTTGTCACCGCGTTTTATTCGAGAAAATCCAGGCAACCGGTATGGAGGGAGCTGAATCCAGTCCAGGTATGAGGGGATTGCTGTGCTGCCAATGGTTTGGTGCGTCAAAGGGATTTGTAGCGGCGTTATAGGGATACGGGTACCATAGTGTAGTTTACTTACAAAGATATAGTCGCCAGTAAGCAAGGTTTGTTCCATGGAGGAACTAGGAATGGTAAAGGCTTCTAAGGCTAGCCATCGGATTACACTGGCAACAACCACAGCAAACACTAGTGCATTGACCCACTCGCGGGGTTTAGAAGTTTTTTTAGGTATTTTTTCCTTCATGGATTAAAAATTTGGGCTTGAAATGAGCACTTTTTGAGGTGATTACAAAAATGAGTTGCCCTTGCTCATGAGCAGGCATTGCTATGGGGGCCCAAGGTTAACTGTGCCTGTATTAGATTTAGTACTTTCAGGCCTATGATTTAGCGTTTCTTCATCACTGCTGTAATGAGCTGCTGTAATTCTGCTTCTACTTGCTTCAGCTCCAAATATCTAGCAAGAGGTACAAAAAACTGCAGGGTCTCTTGTGCTATTTGCTTTTGTTTAGCTATGGAAGGATGGCCGTCAATGGTACGCATGTTGTGCAACCGGTCAGCAAGCTTTACCTGCAACACACGTGCGTCTTCTTCTTCAAGGAGCTGGCGCGTATTTTCATGTTCAGCCATGCTAATGCGCCGAAGTTTTCCATCTAGCTTTGTAACCTTGTTAACGATAGCTGCTACAGGAGGCCCAAAGAGCACGCCTATTTCTGATAAGGTCAGTGAAGTATCTTCTACGGTGTCATGAAGCAGGGTAGCTATAATTGCATCTGGATCTTTTGAATAGTCCAACAAAATTTCTGCGGCTGCTATAGGATGCAGGTAAAAAGGTTCTCCTGACTTCCGCTTCTGAACGCCGTGGTATCTTTTGATGGTGGCAACTGCTTTTTGCACGAGTTCTAAATCTGCTTGCGTATCCTTACCTATTCTAGCTATTAGAGCTTTTTCTTCTGGAAGCACTTCTTGGGGCTCTCCTGTTAAGCTACCAACTTGCATTTGTGCAATGTCCATCATCTTAGGTCGGACCTCGCGCAAACGGAGTGGAATAATATAGTGTTGCGTAAGGCCTGTACCACTCTCCAGAAACGCTACAGCTCCGTAGTGCGCATCTACAACACGGAAGTTATCTGAAATTGGCAAGTCATTGATAGATTGCGGTATTGCTAAGGGGGTCCTACCCACATTGCCTATGTATAAGGCATTGGGCGTTAGCAACTTGCTTTCAGTAGTTACTGTGATGCACAGGGCAGTGATTTCTTTAAAGTGGTCTTTGACTGAAGAAAGAGGATAACCCAAAATCGTTTCCTGAACACCTATCAGAATAGGGCATTGGGTATTGGTGTGCCGTGCGTAAATCAAAGCATTGATAAGCAGCTGCCCGACCCTTACAGCATCACATTGAAGTTCTTGATAGGCAGTGTAATTCCAAATTTCAGGCTTCTTAGCAGATGCTCCATCTTGTAGCTTGAACACTGCTAGGGCATTAGAAAAAAGTTGCTCCAGCGAGATAGTAGTTACCTCCAGGCGAAGGTGAGCTTGTACACGATAGATAACATTATGCAAATAGTCCATGCTATTTTCAAAAACTGTGCTGACTTCTTGCATCAGGCTACCGACCGCTTCTAGCTCTGTGGGCCTAGTAGCTTTCTGAATTTGCTGCTTAAACTTTTTGACTTTCTGGGTCATAACTTCCAAAAGGTGCGCACCTCTTGCAGTAACCTCAGCAAAAAATTGTTCTTCATGTTGTAGGGCGCTGACTAGTTCTGTTCGTGTGGCTTTTTGCTCACCAGTAAGCAGCGCATTTTGCTCTTCGAGCCTTTTGTAACCTTCTTTGTGCTTGAAAAGTGCAATGAAGAAGCTACTACAGAGCAGTAAACCATAAACTACTTTGGCTTGTAACCCTTCTAAAGCACCAGGAGCTAGCTCAGCACTTACATGTTGTTGAAAGAAAAATACAGCTAGCCCCATCCCGCTTATAGCCATGGTTATAATTAAGGGCCAATGCAGCAGCAGTACAGCCACCATGAGGTTAAGCATGAAAATCATGAGTTGAGAGAGCTGAAATCCACTGATAATAACGAGCAAAGGGCCTATAAAGAATAGGTTAAAGAAGATGCTCAATGCCCAGAACCAAGCAATAAAATATCCTCCTCTGGCAGAGGGAGGCCAAATAGGATAAGCCACAAAGCTGGTAGTCATCAAAAGTGTAGCAAATTGAAGGTGCTCGCACAGCGTTGCGTAGTCCGCTTTAAAGTCAGGAGAAAGATTATAAAATGCAGCATAGGTGGCTGTTAGTACATAAATCCCAAACAAGAAGTAAAAGCTTTCATTTTTAGGAAGGTTCTTTTTGAGGTACTCAGAGAGCTGAAAGGTGCGCACCACTATACCCCTTTCTTTCCAACTTATTTTGGGGGCACGCCAGGCTTCTGGCGCTGGAGTAGGTATTCCTTTACTTGCTTGTGCTCCTTTGCTTCCTAGCAGGTAATGGCTACTCAATAAGAAGACCAGGTTGGCAAGCATGCCTGGAAAAATACTGTTTGTGCTTTTGAGAAAGACATTCCAGCAGACTACAGTGGCAAAACCTGCTGCCATGCCGATAAGTACAGGCCTGGTGCTTGTACGGAAGCCAAATATAGCCAGTAGCAAAGGCACTGTAAATATAGGTTTGGAAAAGCTGCCCGAAAGCATTAACAAGCTTAGCAAATCATAGTTAGACAGCGCTAAAAAGAGGCCTAAGACTCCTAAAAAGAAAGAGCAAAGGCGTAAAGTAATAAGACCTGGTGATGCAATCAGCTTGAGTGCAGTAATTACATCATTGGTAAGCATGACCGTACTGGTGTTTAAATAAGAATCAGCCGTAGACATGGCCATGGCTATAACCCCAATAACAAAAAATCCTTTCAGGCCTGGATAGGTATAGGTGTTGATGAGATAAGGGATAATCTGATTTTTGGCTAGCCCTGGGCTAGCAGTAAGCAATAGGATAGCTACCCAGACCATGAATAAGAATATGGCGAGATCTAAGGCAGCAGCATAACTGAAGGAGCGTCTAACTTGTGTCACATTGCTAGCCATGGCAATGCGCTGGAATACGATTGGGCCTAAGCCAGGTATAGCAAAAAAAAACATCAAGCCAAGGGTAGTCATAAAGTCAGGCGTAAAGCCTACCACTTCTCTGAAGCTAAAAATTGGATTATCAGATAAGCATTTTGCCACCTGGTGTGGGTCTGCTAGCCTGTTCCAGATAACAAAACCTAAGAAAGGGATAAAAGTACCAAAAGTGAAAAATTGTACTACATCTGTAAAGGTAACAGACCTGATGCCCCCAAAGGTTGAGTAGGTGATGACAATGGTAGCTGCCAGGACAGTGACCCATAACTCTTCTGTATGCATAAGCAATCCTAAAACTTTGGCAATAGCTTTAAATTGCGAACCTATGTAACCTACTGACATACATATACCACTGATAGCTGTGATGACCTGGGTAGTTTTTCCATACAAATCTCCCATGGCTTCAGCCACAGAAACGTTTTCTAAAAACCTACCCATGTACTTGCCCAACATTCCAGTGAGCAACAGACCCAGACTTGCACCCATGGCAGCCAGCACAAAGTAGAGCCCTTTGCTATAGATTTCTTCTATTCCATAGAACATAAAGCCTCCTCCAGTCCACGTGGCAACGATCGTGGCGGTGAGGGTACCTGTAGAAAAGTTCTTTCCTCCTAAAGCATAGTCTCGGATAGTTTTTACTTGGCGGCCATACCGAAGCCCTACAATAAGGTTGAGTAGTAAAAAGGCAGCAACAATAATTAAGTCTATAGAACTAATAGCAGTATTCATAAGTAATGACTAAGCTTGAGCTGTAATGATTTTTAGATGATATGGATAAACTTGTAGTATGGCTGAAAAATAAGTAAGGTCACTCACGTGTATCTCTGGCCGTTCTTTTCTGACCTTGGAGTAGATACTACTTTTTGACTTACTTGTGCTCCCTTGCTTCCTAGTAGGTAATGGCTACTCAATAAGAAGACCAGGTTGGCAAGCATGCCTGGAAAAATACTGTTTGTGCTTTTGAGAAAGACGTTCCAACAGACTACAGTGGCAAAACCTGCTGCCATGCCGATAAGTACAGATCTAGTGCTCGTACGAAAACCAAACACAGCCAGTAGCAAAGGCACTGTAAATATAGGTTTGGAAAAGCTGCCCGCAAGCATTAGCAAGCTTAAAAAATCATAGTTAGACAACGCTAAAAAGAGGCCTAAAGCTCCTAAAAAGAAAGAGCAAAGGCGTAAGGTAATAAGGCCTGGTGATGCAATCAGCTTGAGTGCAGTAACTACATCATTGGTAAGCATGACCGTACTGGTGTTTAAATGAGAATCAGCCGTAGACATGGCCATGGCTATAACCCCAATAACGAAAAACCCTTTCAGGCCTGGATAGGTATAGGTGTCGATGAGATAAGGAATGATCTGATTCTTGGGTAGCCCAGGCCTAGTAGCAAGCAATAGGATAGCCACCCAAAATAAAAAAAGAGCTACTACTAAGCGTAAGCCAGCAGCATACGTAAAAGAGCGCTTAACTTGTGTCACATTGCTAGCCATGGCAATGCGCTGGAATACGATTGGGTCTAAGCCAGGTATAGCAAAAAAAAACATCAAGCCAAGGGTAGCCATAAAGTCAGGCGTAAAGCCTACCACTTCTCTGAAGCTAAAAATTGGATTATCAGATAAGCATTTTGCCACCTGGTGTGGGTCTGCTAGCCTGTTCCAGATAACAAAACCTAAGAAAGGGATAAAAGTACCAAAAGTGAAAAATTGCACTACGTCTGTAAAGGTAACAGACCTGATGCCCCCAAAGGTTGAGTAGGTGATGACAATGGTAGCTGCCAGGACAGTGATCCATATCTCTTCTGCATGTATGAACAGCCCTAAGACTTTGGCAATGGCTTTAAATTGGGCAGCCATGTAGCCTACTGACATACATATACCACTGATAGCAGTGATGACCTGGGCAGTTCTGCCATACAAATCTCCCATGGCTTCAGCTACAGAAACGTTCTCTAAAAACCTACCCATGCGTTTGCTCAACATTCCTGTAAGCAGCAACCCCAAGCTTCCCCCTAGACTTGCCAATATAAAATATAACCCTTTGCTATAGGTTTCTTCTATTCCATAGAACATAAAGCTTCCGCCAATCCAAGTAGCAATGATCGTGGCGGTGAGTGTACCCGTAGAAAAGTTTTTTCCTCCTAAAGCATAGTCTCGGATAGTTTTTACTTGGCGGCCATACCGAAGCCCTACAATAAGGTTGAGTAGTAAAAAGACAGCAACAATAACTAAGTCTATAGAACTAATAGCAGTATTCATAAGCAATGACCAGGTTTGAGCTTGCGCTGATTTAAGCTAACAAAATCCAGTTGAATTAGCAGCATGAAACCCTAACAAAGTGCTTACCTAAACATCTCTAGGATCTTCTCAAAGACTCCACTTGGAGACCAATGTGTAAACCCCCAATCTACATTTTTTTCATTTCCCCTATCGCAGCGCTAAATCCCGCCAAGGAGCACAGCTCTTCAGTATCCACAAGATCGCATTGAAGAAACTGTGATTGTCTTGAGCTGTTACCCCTACATGTCCTTTGCTGCCAGGAAATACATGTTCCAGCTTAGCAAACTCCTCTAGCGTCAATTCATCTCTATGCATCTTTGTTATCTTTGAAGTATAACAATAGAAAAAATATAGAAAACTAATTGACGGCTCTACCCTATTCGAATTTGAACATATTAGATGTAGGGCTGCTATGTAATCGTCTACTACAGCAAATCCATCATTGTACCTATGCAAATCCTTCTTTATACCATAACAGTTATAGCTGCCTTTTTATCCATGGAGTTGGTAGCTTGGTTCACGCACAAGTATGTGATGCATGGCTTTTTGTGGGCACTCCATAAAGACCACCATGTAAAGCACAAAGGTATCTTTGAAAAAAATGATTTCTTTTTCCTCATTTTTGCTATTCCTAGTTGCTTGCTCTGCATGTGGGGTAGCCAAAATGCCTTTGATATGCGTTTTTGGATGGGCTTTGGCATTGCACTCTATGGCTTGACTTACTTTATCATCCACGACTCACTGATTCATCAAAGAGTTAAAGTACTACGCAAAACCCACATCACTTACCTCAAAGCTGTTAGAAAAGCCCATAAGATACACCACAAGCATGCAGGTAAGGAGCGTGGAGAGTGTTACGGCATGCTGTTTTTTCCGTATAAATACTATACAGCAACCAAACAAGGCAGTAAAAAAAATATAAGGCATGCATTTAAGCACTTCACCTCCTAATAACCCAATGTTTGAATAGCTCAATAAAAGAAAACAGCCTGAATCACTTAAGGAATTCAACGACCCAATGAAGCAGTATACTTATCTACTTATTGACCTGCTGACCATTAGCATTCCATTCCTCCGCAGTTTTGAGCCACGCATTGCTTTTTACAAAAAGTGGTCATTGCTATTTCCAGCCATAGCCCTTACAGGCACTTGCTTTGTTTTGTGGGACATGTTGTTCACGCACTGGCGTGTGTGGGGTTTCAACGAACAGTACTTGTTAGGCATCTACTTATTCAATCTGCCGTTAGAAGAAATACTGTTTTTTGTCGTTGTGCCTTATGCATGTATCTTTTTGTATGAAACTATTCAGCTATTTATCGAGAAAGACCTCTTTGCCCCTTACCAACGACAGTTTACATTAGGGCTTATAAGCATACTTACCCTATTAGGCCTCACTCACCTAGACCGATGTTATACTGCTGTTACTTGCCTGCTAACAGCTGCTTTTTTGTGTTTCCACCTATTTTACCTTGAAAGCAACTACTTGGGACGTTTTTATTTGGCTTATCTTCTTATGCTTTTTCCTTTTCTTATCATCAACGGGACGCTAACAGGCGCTTGGTCTGAGCAAGCAGTGGTGTGGTATAATGACCAAGAAAACCTTGGTATGCGCTTACTCACGATTCCACTGGAAGATATTTGTTATGGCATGCTGCTCATTCTTATGAACCTTACTATTTATAAATCACTAAAAAGTACCTAGTACCTGTCTGAATAACGGACAAATGGTCAAGGGCTAGTAGCCAAACAATTAAACCTGTTCGAGCCTCCTATTAATAAATAGGATAGCACCCAAAAGCATGGTTACACCAATATAGAACTGCATGTGGAGCACCTCACCTAGCACAAGGCAAGAAAAAAGCGTTGCAAAAACAGGCTCTAGGGTTAGGATCATAGAAGTTTTAAAGACGCTGAGGTAATGTTGGGCATAAGCTTGTATCCAAAACCCAGCAGCTGAACAGAATACTGCACAAAAAAGGATAGCTTCCCAAGTAGCCGGTTTGCTAGGAATTTGAATATTGATACCCAACACAAAAGAAAAGGTGGCCGCAACTAAGGTGATAACTATCATTTGCAACAAGGTAAGCACTATGAAATTGTTTTTGTCTACATATTCAGACAAAGCATAAGCATACAAGGCCACAAAAAAAGCACATCCCAGCGTATACAACACACCAGGCTCCCAAGTCAACCCGTGACTTCCTGTCATTAAGCCTAGACCAGCTATACATACCAAGGCAGTAATGATATCTGAAAAACGGGGCATCTTACTTTGTATGATGAATTTAATGGCAAGCACAAATACAACTGCAAAACCAGTTAGAAAAGCAGATATTGAAGCAGTAATGGTTTGCAACCCTATCGTCTGTAGAAACATGATACTCCCTGAAAGCAGGCCCAATTTTATTCCTCTAAGCAGGTCTATGCGCTTTACACCTTTTTTGAAAAAGGCTAGTGGCAGCATACACAAAGAGGCAATACAAAACCGAAAAAAAATAAAGCTTGTGGGATTAATTTCTTGTAGAGCTACTTTCATGAAAATAAAGCTTGCTCCCCAAAAGATGGTTGCTAGAATCAAGAGTAAGGTGGGCATGTCTGGAGAAATTATTTATTTAGGTAAGCTTGCTGGCTGGAAAATGCACTAAGGTATAGTGTGCTATTTAACCTGCCAAGTTTTTCTGATCATGGCAGCACTTTTTGTACTAAGACAAGCCAATGTCTAATTTTGAGCTACGGATGATCTGTAACGATGCCGCTAGTGCTATCTAACATTATTGCTAACCTTTAACTACTCATTAACATGTCCCTAATAGGAAGCAAAGCACCGATATTTAAAGCACCTGCAGTCACCAATGGGCAAACTATTGTGCAGAATTTTTCACTTAAGCAGTACATAGACCAAAAGGAGGTGATTTTCTTTTTCTATCCCAAAGACTTCACCTTTGTTTGTCCCACTGAATTGATAGCGTTCCAGGAAAAGCTGAGTGACTTTGAAAAAAAAGGAGTGGCTGTAGTAGCTTGTTCTACTGATACCGAGGAAACCCACTTAGCCTGGCTCAATACACCCAGCAATAAAGGAGGCATCCAAGGTGTCACCTACCCCATTGTAGCTGATACTGACAAAACCATTGCCGCTAATTATGGTGTTTTGGGTGGTATGTGGGATTGTGATGAGTATGATAACCTGGTCTTTCATGGTATCCCAGTAGCTTATCGAGGCACCTTTTTTATTGACAAGCAAGGCATTGTAAGGCACGAAACGGTCAACGATTTGTCCTTAGGAAGAAGTGTGGAAGAAATGTTGCGCATTGTAGACATGTGGCACCATGTAGAGCAGTTTGGTGAGGTTTGTCCTGCTAACTGGAAAGAAGGCTATGAAGCCATACAACCTACACAAAAAAGTGTTGCTAGCTACCTAACTAGGCATGTAGATAAAGACTAACACCTATTGGCTGTTGCATTTAAAAAGGCTTAAGACTATGCACCAAAGGTTTGAAAAGCTTTTATGGGTATCCTTGGGTTGACTCCAAATTATTTCTCTTCCTTTGTGCTTAGCGTGATAATCTAAATCTTTGCAAAGGGAACGACCAGCTTGAGCAGCGCTTGCAGATTGCCTAAAAAAAAACTAACTAGCAGACCCCTTTTGGTGGGGAGCCCATTTTTGGAGTAGAGATTATTCCTGTTTGATGCGTTGGTTGATTTTACATAGCCGAAGTATTGGCAGAATTTTGAAATTACCTACAACCTATTTTTATAAACTTACTCTTATGGAAAAAACCCAAGAATTCGGCAAGCTACGCAACATGCTATTCCCTATACATAGGAGCGAGCTGAAGAAGTTTATTCCCCTGTCCCTTATCTTCTGTTTGATCTCTTTTAACTACTCTGGGTTAAGGAGCCTGAAGGATATGTTTATCATGCAACACATGAGAGCAGAGGTAATTTACTATGTTAAGCTTCTTGGGGTAACGCCAGGCATTATTATC
Source organism: uncultured Cytophagales bacterium (assembly GCA_963705385.1). Lineage (GTDB taxonomy): Bacteria > Bacteroidota > Bacteroidia > Cytophagales > Amoebophilaceae > MFD02979-c5. The sequence continues at coordinate 935,533 of OY970075.1, read as the reverse complement.
CTTACCATCCTGTATAGCAGGCTAAGCAAATCCACTAACAGAGATGGGAGATTCAATGTAGTTATAGCTTACTTCATAATATTTTTTGGCCTATCCTACTTTTTGTTTATTCCTAACCTGGAAATGCTTCAGCCTAACGGCTTTGTGAATATGCTTACTGCTAAATTCCCAGCAATGAAAGATCTCTGGGAAGCCATCAGGTATTGGCCTTTTTCTCTATTCTATATCCATGCTGAGGCATGGGGCACTATGGCTCTGGGGGTACTTTTTTGGACATTTGTCAATGAAATCACAAGTGCGGCACAGGCAAAAAGGTTTTACAGCTTTTTGTCTTTGGGAGCTGCTGTAGGGCTCATTGTAGCAGGTATACTACTCAAAAAGTTGAGCGCTAACTTCAACTTGATGATTGGTCTGATATTAGTGCTGATGGTGCTCATCCTAGTGATTTACAACATTCTGGCACATGACATCAAAAAGAATCCGGCACTTTACCAAGTAGAGCAAAAGCCTAAAAAGAAGAAAGAAAAGTTATCTTTTGCAGAGTCTTTCAAGTTCTTGATGAAGTCAGAATACTTGGCTTTGATTTCTATGCTGGTTATAACCTATGGAGCTGTAGTAAGTCTTTTTGAGTCAGTATGGAAATCACAAATCAATGAGTTAGTAAGAATAAGTGGAGACAAGGAAGGTATGTTAGCAACTATATATGGCGACCAAGGCATTATGGGAGGAGTCGTATCAATCCTTCTTATCATCTTCTTGTCAGCACCAATTATGAACCGGGGATGGCGCTTTGCAGCATCTGTAACGCCAATAGTAGCTCTTATAACAACGCTGATATTCTTCTCCTTTTTGTTTTTCCAAGAATACCTAGGGGGAGTCGCAGCATTCTTCAATACAAGTCCACTAGCATTGGCTGTCGCCTTTGGGCTTATCAACGTAGTATTTATTAAGTCTGCTAAATACATTTTGTTTGATCCCACTAAAGAGCAGGCTTACATACCACTAGATGAAGAATCTAAAGTGCGTGGTAAAGCAGCAGTAGATGGAGTAGGTTCGCGTTTAGGAAAAAGCCTGGGCTCACTCCTTATTACTACCCTCTTAGTGCCTATTTTAGGATCTATTAACGACGCTAAGAATTATATTTTCCTTCTTATTATCCTTATGTTAGTGCTTTGGATGCGAGCCGTCAAAAAGTTGAGTATACAATTTGAGCAGCGCATACAAGACAAGGCAGCATCAACAAATACAATTACATAAGCAAAAAGTTCCAGCTATCATACCAAAGCCCAGCATTACTCAAGTGCTGGGCTTTTTTTGTTAACAAAGAGACCTTGGAGCCCAAGGTTAAGGGCTTGTGGATTGAAGACTGCTACAAAACTAGGCAGTGCCGTTGATTGATTAACTGGCCTTATCCATCTGCTAGGGAAGTAATTTCCCTGCCCAATAGCTCGCCTACACAGGACGCTGGTCAAACCACCCCCTAGTCCCTCCTTGAATAAGGAGAGGAGGTTTGAGGAGGTGTCTTTGCAGCGGTAGCGTTTTTGTGCACTTAAAAAAGTTATCAGGACTACCTGACCCCAAGAAGAAGCGCTTTTTAAGGAACTTCAGGTAGCCCAAAGCATGGCGTTGTCCATAGGATTTGTCGTGAACTAATGGCCGTAAAAAAGGATTAAGGGCACTACCTAGGTTTTTTACCCTCTTTATAACTCAGCAATATAGATCTCCCTAAGTTTTGCAGCGGTCTAGACTTGTCAACTTAGAGCTGGAGGGAAAAATATGTTTTGAGCCAAAGTAACTTCAACTAAAATAAACAGCTGTGCCCTACCAACTACCCTCTGCGTAGACTATAAGGCCTGGATCATCTCTTCTGTGATCCCTGAACTAGAGAATCCACCATCATGCATCAGATTCTGCATGGTCACCATCCTGCTGAAATCAGAAAACATCAATACAATGTAATTAGCACAAGCGGCTGCATCAGCATTGCCCAGCGGAGACATCTTGTGTGCATAGTCATAAAACTTGTCAAAGCCAGGTACCCCATTGCCTGCTGTAGTAAAAGTAGGGGACTGAGAAATGGTATTGACGCGTACACGTTTCTGCCTGCCCAAACGGTAACCATAGCTTCTGGCAATTGATTCGAGCATTGCCTTGGCTTGCGCCATGTCTGCATAGTCCGGGAAAGTTCTTTGTGCCGCGATATAAGAAAGCGCTACAATGGACCCCCACTCGTTCATGGCATCTAGCTTTTCTGCTGTTTGCATCACCTTGTGGAACGACAAGGCAGATACATCTAGGGTTTTGATAAACCAATCATAATTCAGGTCGCCATACACTCTGTTTTTCCTTACATTAGGACTCATACCAATAGAATGGAGAATAAAATCAAGCTTACCTCCTAGCACTTTCATAGACTGGCTGATGAGCTTTTCTAGGTCTTCTAAAGAAGTAGCATCTGCCGGGATGAGCGTTGCTTGACAAGCTTTAGCCAGATCATGGGTTTTCCCCATCCGTAGAGCTACAGAGGTATTGGTTAACGTGAAATTTCCTCCTTCTTCCTTGATTTTTTTGGCAGCCTGCCAAGCAATAGAATGCTCATCTAACGCACCAAACACAATACCCCTTTTCCCTTGCAATAAGTTATAAGCCATATACTATCTATTTTTGGTCAACAATTGTTAATTATTGACAGTCACTACCAAGCCCCATGTAGCGTTGATAAGCCAAAAATACATATTTAAAAAATAAACTACAGTAATAAATTTGATACAGCGCTATCAATAAGAGAGCACACTATGGAAAAAAAGAACCGATGTACATGGGTCGATAAAGGGCAAGCAGACTACATCCAATACCATGATGAGGAATGGGGCTTGCCTATCTGTGACGATAAAAAGCACTTTGAGTTATTGACCTTGGAGGGCGCTCAAGCAGGCTTAAGCTGGCTGACTGTGCTGAGAAAGCGTTCAGGTTATCGCCAATCGTTTGCAGCTTTCAGCGTAGAAGAAGTAGCTGCTTTTAGCAAAGCCAGGTGTGAACAGCTGTGTGAAGATGTTAGCATTGTTCGCAATAGGCTGAAGGTCTATGCTACGGTAAACAATGCCCAACGTTTTCTGGAAATCCAAGCCTCTTTTGGCAGTTTTAACCAATACATATGGGGCTTTGTAGCAGGTCAACCTATCGTTAATAATTGGAAGTGTAGCCAAGTCGTACCAGCACACACGCCACTGTCTGACCAGATAAGCAAGGACTTACAGCAAAGAGGCTTTAAGTTTGTCGGTACTAAGATCATATATGCCTATCTACAAGCAGCAGGACTGGTGAACGACCATACCGTAGATTGTTTCCGGCACCAAGAACTAGGCGGTCATAACAGTATCCGATGTTAAAAAAGAATAAGCTTGACTGCCGATGCTCCATGAAAAAATGTTACTTTTGGAATGAACCTTCAACCTATTGCATATGGCTATAAAAAGCAATGAACCTCGCAAAGAAGTAAACAACGACTTTGGTATATCCCCAACCGAATTCAAACCCATAGAAAATGGGGGTAACAGATGGCTTAGGATTACTGCTATTATTGTGGGTATAGTCCTTATGCTAGGCGCAGGAGGCACATACTGGTTCTTTTATCACTCATCCCCTTTTGCTGACAACAAAGCCTCTAGCGAGCTAGAAATCTACCCACAGACGCCTAACACAGGTTCTAGAGCAAGCGACATTCCTTTAGAGTCGCAAACTACTGAAGAAATGGACAGATCTGTTAGAGGGGAAGGCCATGAAAGCGTAGCTGATAACAATAGTGAAGCAAGCTCCAAATTTTTCATGCCACCTTCTGGTGCCCAATCCCAAAAAGGCAAGGTCATGAAGATCGACGCCCCTCAAGGAAAATATTACGTCATTATAGCCAGCTTTATTGATAATGCGCTTGCTACAGACTACGCCGAGCAATTGGCTAACAAAGGTGTCCACCCTATGATCCTTGAACCCAAAAACAAGGAGTACTACTTCCGGGTTGCTATTGAGCAAGGAAACAACTACGCTGACACCAATGAAAAATCCGAGGCGCTCAAAGCTTCGTATGGAACAGACATATGGGTCATCAAGTATTAGGCACCAAGCACTTATGTATCTCTTACAAATCAACATTATTAATGCTGCTGATGTATCAGGAGCAGGTAGCTCCAGAGCCACCACTATGCTAGACCTACTCCTTAAAGGAGGCTGGGTAATGATCCCTCTACTTTTATTCTCTATGCTGGCAGTGTATGCCATTATGGAAAGGTGGATAGTACTTGGGACAACTACCAGAATACCTCAGCGTTGGCTAGGAGACATCAATGCTAAAGTCGTGGAAGGCGATTTTCAAGGGGCAAGCATGCTCTGCGAACAAAAAAATTATGCCATTGCAAGGATCATCAAGGCAGGCATAGAAAAATTAACGAAGTCACCAAAATCTGTAGTAACAGTAATTGAAAATACGGCACAAATAGAAATCTATAAACTCGAAAAAAACCTTGCTCTACTGGGTGCCATTGCAGGAGCAGCACCTATGCTGGGCTTTTTGGGTACTGTCACAGGTATGATCCGAGCATTCATGGCCATGGCGCAAGAAGCCGGCCATGTAAGTCCCCAACTACTTTCTGGAGGCATCTACGAGGCTATGGTCACTACAGCAGCAGGGCTTGTCGTAGGGATCTTTGCTAACCTGGGCTACAACTACCTCATTGTCCAGATTCAGAGTGCTACCCGTCGTATTGAATATGCTGCTAACCAGTTTATTGAACTAGTGCAAAACAAAGCTGCATAACAGGATACATGAAGTTAAGCAACAAATATCAAATTGATACACAACTCAGCCTGTCGTCTATGACAGATATTGTTTTTTTGCTGCTCATTTTTTTCATGCTTACTGTTTCTCCAGTTATCCCCCAAGCGCTATCTATAGAGCTACCTACTAGTGACAACGCTGACACTGTGTTACCCCAAGTCAATGTAACTATTACAGCAGAACTGGACTACTATGTAGACAGCCAAAAGGCTGCACGCGAGCAGTTAGCAACACTATTACAACAAAAGTTAAGCGCAGACCAGCGCTTTGTGCTGTTACTGCTTGATAAGTCTGTACCCGTAGAGCATATGATCTATGTGACTGACCTTGCTGCCTCGCTACATGCCAAGGTTGCTGTGGCTACCAAGCCTGAATAGCCATGGAGTACAACAAAAAAGAAGTATCTAGACAAGGGCCAGCAATGGCCATATCACTCTTCCTCCATGTATTATTGCTTATTGGCGCTTATTATTTACCTCTCAGACAAGCGCTTGTAACTTCCTCTTCAGGCTATAGTATTGTATTCAATACTGATTTAGCCTATCAGCCTTCCGTAGTCCAAACAGACCAACCACTACTGCTCAAACAACCTAATGACAAGCTAGAAAAGCACTTACCAGAGGAAAGCAAGCAGCCAGGAAAAGAAATGCCCCCATCGGCCCCTGCGACCCAGCCCGTAGAAAAGGAGGTGGAAAACGCAAACCCTACTATACAAAATGGCCAAGGCAGTGAAGAAGCAATTAGAGCGAGTAAACAGTCTGAAGCAGCTACAACAGACCACAAAGTGGAGCAAGCTAGCAAGGCTATTGACGAGCGGGGGCTATATACTACTGATCAGGGCAAGCAGGCAGGTGCATTGCTTGAATTTGTGGGCTGGGTGTGGGATGCCCTACCACAACCCCAAGATGATACTGATGAAGGCGGTAAAATTGTATTTGAAATCAAAGTTGATGAGTTAGGGGAGGTGATTGCTATTAAAACCCTAGAAAAGACCGTTAGTCCATTGGTAGAAAAAATTTATCAGGAGGCTTTGATCAAGCTTACCTTTAGTAAAACTAGTAACGACAGGGTGTATGCCCCTACTTCTACTGGAAGGGTGACCTTCATCATTCAAACCAAATGACGCTTATTTGTCTTCGGGTTATTGTTCAAGCTATTGTAGGTGCGCTCATTGATGAAGCTACCTATACTTATGGCCGAACATAAAGTCTTCTTGTAATGCATAAGAATGGCTGGTTTTGGTGCTCTGGTGGATAGGTGGGTGATTTGTCTGTACCTCCGATGCAGATTTCTTGTCTGCAGTAATTTTACGCTAAGGCTAGTACTTGTTTGAGTAGCCTTGTCTACAGTATGCAATTCTGCTACTGAGAGCTGGCCTGCACAACTCAGCACACGCTGCTTATCCACTGCTTTTATCTGATCACATACTGCTACTACTTTTTCCTCTAGACATGAAACAGTCACTGTGAGCGGAGGTCTTGCTTGCGCTGGGCTTGATAAAGGAACAACAATCAGGGTAGGTCGTCTCACCTGGCTGATAGGTGTGGCCCCTACCAAGACATACGGTCTACGCTTATTAATTTCACTTCCTATTGTAAGGAAAAGATCAATTCAGTAGCTGTCACCACGATTCATCACCCCATCCTTCTTGAAGTGTTATTTCATTTCTTCCATGAAGGGATTGAGCTTTTGCTACTTCTCTAGTACACGCTAGGAGCATCTGTTCGCGTATTACTATCTCTTGTTCTATCAACTGTGCTATGGCTTTACTGCGCTACCTGTTGGGTATGGTAGTCCGCATACGGCTAACAAGTTGTGCTGGTAAAGAAATCAGTAACTTCTCTATAGCTCAGTATTTACATCAGAGCACATAACGTACATTATATAAATATACCTTCAGCTTGTTAACAGGATCTCAAAGCAAGCAACGGGAGTTGATTTATTTCTCTCTTTGGCGCTGTTGTAAAGTTGGTTATTATGGAATCATCGGTAATGATTTAATGGTCTAACAGTGAAGTTAGGATTATAAGTACCGCAAAAATCTACCATTTTTCCTATTGACAACAGGATCCTATGAAGGATAATTACGAGGAATTAATTATTGAGGAACTTCTATACTTTCTACTTACCTCATTTTGGGATGGCACACAGGCAATAGTTTAAGGAATAATGACCATTTCAGAGAGTCTATACCTACTTGCTCATACATTAAACCTAAAGTGCATAATGTCTCCATCTTTTACTACATAATTTTTCCCTTCAACATGCACTTTCCCTGCTTCCCGGCAAGCAAGCTCTGTTTTATAGTGTTGGTAATCTGCTAACTTGATTACCTCTGCCTTGATAAAGCCTCTTTCAAAATCACTATGAATTACTCCTGCTGCCTGCGGTGCTTTGGTACCGGACTTGATTGTCCAGGCCCTGACTTCTTGAAGACCTGCTGTAAAATAAGTGATCAGGTCGAGTAGCTCATAAGAAGTTTTAATAAGTCTATCTAGGCCAGAAGATTTGAGGCCATAATCTTCTAGGAAGCTCGCCTTGTCATGAGGTTCTAGTTCAGCCAATTGGGCTTCTAAAGTAGCACAAACCAGTACTAATTGGGCGTTCTCGACTTGAATAGCTTCCCGAAGTTGTTCTACATAGCTATTGGTATCTTTTGAGAGGCTACTTTCATCGACATTGGCTACATAAATTATAGGCTTCAAGGTCAAGAGTTGCCAAGAACGAACTATGGGTTCCTGCGATGCGTCTAAAACAACCTTGCGTGCATTACCTCCTTGAATAAGGTGTGTTTCAAATTGTTCCAAAAGACCCAGCTCTTGCCGGGCTTCTTTATTACCAGACTTGGCTACTTTCTCAACTTTTGTGATCCGCTTTTGGAGAGTCTCTAAGTCCTTCAATTGCAACTCATAGTCTATGATTGCTTTATCAAAAACCGGATCTAATTGCTCTGCGACGTGTATTATCTGCTCATCCTGAAAGCATCGTATGACATGCACAATGGCATTCACCTCCCTGATGTTGGCCAAAAACTTGTTGCCTAGCCCTTCTCCTTTGCTAGCACCTTTTACTAACCCAGCAATGTCTACAAACTCGATAAATGCAGGGATCGTTTTCTTTGGCTTGACTAAAGCGGTTAGTTGTTGGAGCCGCTCGTCAGGTACTGCTACTACACCTACATTAGGTTCTATGGTACAAAAAGGAAAGTTGGCAACCTCTGCATTTCCATGGGCAAGAGCATTAAATAAGGTAGACTTACCAACGTTAGGCAGGCCAACGATGCCGTATTGAAGGGTCATAAAAGAGCAGATTATGAAGGACAGGAATAAAAAGGGACATTCCTCAAAGTTCTTAGCTTACGCACGTAACTCTTGTGGCTTACTTTTGAGGAAAGCTTCTGCTAGTTATAAATGTAGGGTAGCAGTTAGATTAAGCCAAACGCTGTGTCTATGTCTGCGTCTTCATCCGTAGGGGGTTCTATAGAATCCCATTCCTTATTTCTATTATCAAACTGAGCAAAGTCGTAGCCAGGCATTAATTCTTTTTTAATGTGTGCTGCCGTTTCATTCAGTGCTTCTAGAAACTTATTGAGGTCTTCTTTGTATAGGAATATCTTGTGTTTCTCATAAAAGTGTCCATCCTCACCATCTTTAAACTTTTTCTTGCTTTCTGTAATAGTGAGATAGTAATCATTAGCACGTGTAGCCTTGACATCAAAGAAATAGGTGCGCTTACCTGCTTTTACTTTCTTTGAATAAATCTCATGGTTTTCTCTGTTCTCTTCCACAGTGTTAAGGTTTAGGTTATATAACGTTTAGACTACCTACAAATGACGGGTTTTCAAGCTAGTAAAACAAGAGCTCGTTCATTCCCCGTGTAGCCAGGCCTTTTTGCGCTCTAATGCTTCTTTGGTTTCCTGATGATGAAGGTCTAACACGCAACAATCTACTGGGCACACAGCTGCACACTGCGGTGCTTCATAAAAGCCTACACACTCTGTGCACTTATCTGTGACAATGTAGTAAAACTCATCAGAGTAAGGTTTCTGGGCGGAGTTAGCATTGACTGTAGTGCTGTCTATAGTTACTTCTTTTAAGCTGGTACCTTCAGCCCAACTCCACGGTACGCCCCCTTCGTAAATAGCATTATTAGGGCACTCAGGCTCGCATGCACCACAATTGATGCATTCATTGGTTATCCTAATTGCCATGGCCAGATTTTTTTAGTGAGCTAATAACTTAATGAAAGTTTTTAAGCTGCGTAAAAAATAGTCATTATTTGTTTTATTCAAGATATGGTATTTGCTCAGCTTACTTCCTTGTTGCTATGCCCTTAGCATACACAATTTATAAGTCTAAGTCTGTTTATACCTATTCTTCCTAGCAGTGTCCTGGTTCTTAAGCCAATCAATGCTCTCATCAATGTCTCCCCTGCTGACGCTCAGGATAATACCTAGCGAGATACCTGTGAACAACAAAGAAGTTCCGCCCATGCTCACAAAAGGCAAAGGCAGACCCGTGACAGGGGCTAAGCCTACAGCCACGCCTATATTCACCAAAGCCTGGAGCACTAGCGCAAAGCTTAGCCCGCCTGACAGTAACCCTCCATAAGTTCGGTTACTTTGGGATACGTTACGAATACCTCTGTAGAGTAAGGCGAGGTAAAGCAAAACAACAGCGCCTCCCCCTATAAGGCCATACTCTTCTACTAGAATAGCATAAATAAAATCTGAATAAGGATGAGGCAAAAAATTCCTTTGTTGGCTGTTTCCAGGGCCTTTGCCGTATAACCCTCCCGTAGCAATGGCAATATAAGCCTGCTCTGTTTGAAAAGGAAGCTCTTCTTGTGTAAAAGATTTGATCCGGTTTAAGGCTGTCCCACCCCTCTGTCCTACATATACGGCAATAATCCCTATGAATAGCCCAAGCACTGTCAACATGGCCAGGTATTTGAAGGGTACCCTTCCAATATACATCAACAGCATGCAGGTGAGGAAGAGTAACAAAGCAGCAGAAAAATTGGACAAAGCAATAAGACCACTGATCACTCCACACCAAACTAACATAAGCAGCAGGCTTTCCTGCAGGTTGTCAATGTTGTACTGCCGTTTGGCCAGCATGTTGGCTAGGCTAGCGACCAAAGCAAGCTGTGCTAAGTCAGAAGGCTGAAAGGCCTTATTAATGACTGGGATGGTTAGCCAGCGGGAAGCTTCGTTCAGCGTTGTTCCGTAACGCCAGGTAAGTAAGAGCAAGGGGACAGATAACCAAAGTGTAATCTTAGAAATACCTGCATAATAGCGATAGTCAAGGTTGTGCGCTATCCACATGGCTACGAGACCGATGAATATGAGCAAAGAATGTTTGAATAGGTAGTATTCCGTATTTCCTTGCATCTGCCGATAGGCCAATGAGCCGGAAGCACTGTAGACGGCCAATATGCTCAAAATAGCAAGTACTAGTGCGATGGCCCATATAACAGGATCACCTTTAAACCATTGGGTTAATTCATTGGCTGCTTTGGTGGTTGGGTGATTTTTTGATTTACTCATTAGATTATTGTAAGCCAGAAAGTTGACACGCTGAGCAAAGGCGAGGCCTAGTATCAGATAGTTAGTCATCCCTTAAGAACTCATGCAAAGCTAGACATTTGCCCCATTTTATGGTTTAAAATGCATGTCTTTCTGTGTTTTGCAAGGCTATTAATCGTTGTCAGTAAGCAGGTACGCCCTTGGAAACTGCTGTTGGTATTAGCGCTCATCCCCTATTCAATACATCAAAAACAAGGCTTTTCAATTCTTCTACTGCCTGAGATAGGCCTAGTTGTTTGGCTAAAGGAATAAAGAACTGTAGGGTCTCTTCTGATACCTGCTTTTGCTTTTCATAGCTAGCATGGCCCTCTATGGTGCGCATGTTGTGGATGCGGTCTGCTAGCTTGATCTTCAGTATGCGCTTTTCCTCTTCATCCAGCAGCTTTTTTGTATTCTCGAAAGATGAGAGAGACAATCTTCTCGTTCCTTTGTCCAGCTTGGTCACGCCATCTACTAAACGGGCTACGCCAGGACCAAACATGGCTTCTACCTGCACTAAGCTCATAGATGTATCTTCTACAATATCATGCAACAAGGCTGCAATAATTGTCTCCTCGTCTTGAGCAAAATCTAATACAAGCTGCGCTACCGTGATAGGATGGAAGTAAAACGGCTCTCCAGACTTACGCTTTTGACTGCCATGGTATTTCTTAATTATGCCAATAGCCTTTTCTACTTTGGCTATACTGACTCCCTGGGCTTTGTCTTTGATGCTTTCTAAAAGCTCATGCTCTAGGGCAGCAGCCCCTGCATAGTCTACTATTACCTCTTCAGGACCTTTTTGCATCTCCTTTAAGTCCATATTTTTAGGGCGGATGTCACGTATACGAAGGGGAATCACATAGACTATGGACAAGTTTTCTTCCATTTCATAGTACGCTACTACTCCATAATGGGCATCTACAATGCGTGCATTTTCTGTTTTGGGTAAATCTAGAAGTGTCTCAGGAGGAACCTGGGCAGTAGATATATCGCCCATATAAATAGGCTGCAGCGTAGGTAAGGTATCGTCTGTAGTAATAGTGAAGCGCAGTGCATCAATCTTTTTAGTGTAGTCTTTGATAGAGGATAGCTTATAGCCTAGTTGGGTAGATTCTACAGCAAGCTGGATGGGGTGGTTGTCAATATTGTATTGCTGTGCATAACAGATGCCGTTGATAAGTAGCGTTTTAATGCGCTCCATATCACCCTGAAGCTCTTTTTGTTGAGTGATGAGCTGGATAGCTAGAGAAGGTGTAGGCTCTAAGTCCTGCGTTTTGATAGCGAGCTGTACTTCGCGTAACAGGGTATCCAGGCTTACCTTACTTACCTCAAGCCTTAAGTAGTCTTTGGTTCGGTAGCTGATTTCTTTAAGGTAGTCTATCCCTGACTCTAGCTTTTCAATGGCTTCTTGGAGCTTTTTGTTGGGAGTAGGCTTTATCGCTTCTTTTAGTTCCTTACTAGCTGCATACATATCTTTCAGTAGATGGGTACCTTCTTTGCTAAGGCCCTTGGCAAGATTATCCTGATAGTTTAAGGCTTCTACAAGTCTGCCACTGGTTGCTTGGTGCGCAGTTGCCAGTTGCTGTCGGCGGATAACAGCCCGGTCAAACTTTTGCTGCCTTCTGCGGGCAAAGAGCAAGCCAATGAGCGTAGCAAAGATGCCTTGGTAAACGAGCAGGTAGCCGGTAGTAAAGTCCAGCTTTAGGTCAATAGGTCCCACCACCTGGGTATAAAATAGGAAACCCAAAGCAATGCCCAGGCCTGTGAGTATAAAAAAGCTCATCCAATCTACCAGCACGATGAGGAACATGATAGTCAGTGTTACATTGATAAGCCACTCTGTGCTGCCTTGTGTAAGTAAGAACATCACTGTACTGGTAAAAGGAATACAGTAGAGTAGGGTGAGATGCCAAAAGGTAGGGAGATAGGGTAGTAGATAACTTGCCCATTTTTCTTTGACCACGAGTAGTCCACAGGCTAGGGCTCCTATGAGGCGAATGTATAAAGTCAACTCATAAATTTGCTTTGACTCGTGGGCATACATAAAGTAGGGTAGTGTGAAGTTGAAGCAGCAGAATACTCCAAAGAGAACGTAAGGGGCTCCATATTTTTGCACGCTCAACTGTGAATATTGAAGAATGTTTTGCAAGGTAGGTGCATATCGTTGAAGCTGCTCTAGTAAAGGCTTTTTTTTGGGTCTCCATATATGTTCTGTGGCCCCTTCTCCGTTACGGAGAATAATGGCAAAGCCCTTATGCTGTATCACATGTGCTCCGAAAAAGCTGATGCCATTAGCTATAATGCTTGCAAGTGTAGCTAAATGAATTTGTTCTTTAGGAAGGAACAAATGAGAACTGATAAAGACACCTATCGTAACGCCCATGGCTATATAGAAAGTGCTTTTTTCTGGCTTTAGCCCCAGGATACCCGCTATTAATGGAAACATAAGCATAGGCCCTGTAAACCCTACAGCTTTGAAACTTAGAGCAAGAGCAGAGGTGGCGTTAAGGCCTATGACAATAGCTCCACAGCCTATTAAGATCGTACTGTATTTTGCCACCGGTAGTTCGTTGATAGTGACTTTGAGTCGATCACAGAGGGGCTTGACCACATCATGGGTAAACAATAATCCAGCAGCATGCAGGTAAGAGTCTGCCGTAGACATCACTATAGCCAACATGCCAGCAATAGCCAATCCCTTGATACCTACGGGCAAGATGTGAGTAATAATATGGGGCAGAACAAGCTTAGCCTCTATAGTAGGATATAATACTATACCACATAGGCCTAACATCATCATGGTTAGTTGGAAGCAAGGATCAAAAGCAGCAGCTATAAAGTATTGATTGCGCAATTGATCCGGTCTCTTAGCCATGAGCAGCCTTTGGAAAATAGGAGGACTAGTGATACCCACCGGAAAAATACTCCACACTAAAAGGAGTGTTAAGTAATAGGAGAACTTCTCATGCTTCAATATATTAAACTTTTCTGCAGGCACTTGCATAAATACCTCTTTGATGCTGCCCACCTTGCTTATAGTGAGTACTGCTAAAAAGGGAAGCATTGCAAAAAGAATGAGGAACTGGAAAATATCGGTCATGGTAACAGACTTGATACCTCCATGAGCTGCATAAGCTGCTAGTAAGAGCCCTCCAATACAGACACCCCAAATTGCCGGAATACCTAGCAACAGCTCACAGACCACACCCAGCATTAAGAGTTCCATGCCAACCATACAAAGGGAATAAAGCGTGCCTAGTATTCCTGTAATTACTTTACTACCCTTTCCATAAAGGCTACCCATTACATCCCCAACAGTAATGCAGTGATCAAAGTATTGCATTTTTGGGGCAATAAAGATGGCAATAAATAAAAGTGAGATAGCAACCCCAAAGAGTGAAACTGCCATGATGACCCCATCTGAAAATATACAGCTGACTACCTCAAGAGTTGACCCCCCTCCTAGGTTGGTGGCTAAAAATGTAAGTAGCAATGCGCTTGTGCCATATACTTTATTGGCAATGGCATAATCCCTAAGGTCTTTGATATCTCTACCTTCCCGTAAGCCGATGTACAGGGTAGCGAGCAGAGAAGCATATACGATTAGGTAATCTATACTAAAATAATTCATAGAACTATGCGCTTCATATTTCTATAATCTAGAAATTTTTATTTGAAGTACATAGACAGAAACTGAGGAAGGCTAAACCCTTCTAGGACCTTGTCCTGAAATAGTTTTACAAAAACTGCGATTGCTGCAAGTATCGCGATTAAATTCTCTCAATGGCTTTGGATCTCCTGCATTACCTGTGTAGCCAAGTAGGTGGCTTGTGCTGTTGTGGGGGCTTCAGCGTAGATGCGGATGATAGGCTCTGTGTTAGACTTTCTCAGATGCACCCATGCTTGCTCAAACATGATCTTGATGCCATCTTCTGTGTTGATAGGGTACTGGCTGTACTGTTGCTGCATGTGGTCTAGTAGGGCAGCGAGGTCTGTCCCAGGGGCCAGTGGAACTTTTTGTTTGACAATGACGTAGTCAGGGTAGCTTGCTCTTACTGCTGAGGCAGTTTTTCCAGATCGTGCTAGGTGCGATAGGAGGAGAGCAAGGGCTACCAGTGCATCGCGGCCATAGTGTAGTGCAGGATAAATCACGCCTCCATTGCCTTCTCCTCCAATCACAGCCTGTGTGGCCTTCATCTGGGCTACAACGTGTTGTTCTCCTACAGGAGAGGTGCTGTAGGTACCCCCATATTGTGCTGTAATGTCTTTTAGGGCGCTGGAAGAGGATAAGTTGGAAACCGTGTTGCCAGGCGTGTAGCGCAGTACGTAATCTGCTGCTGCTACCAAGGTATAATCCTCTCCCCAGGGTATTCCTTTTTCATCAATAATGGCAAGCCGGTCTACATCAGGATCTACAGCCAAGCCTAGGTCATAGTCACCTGCTTGAACGGTATGGACTAATGTGGTCAAGTGCGCAGCAAGCGGTTCTGGGTTGTGCGGAAATTGACCGTTGGGTTCACAATACAGTGCTGTAACGCTTGCAACGCCCAAGGCGTGTAGGAGTTGGGGCACGGCAATGCCTCCTGTAGAGTTCACAGCATCTACAGCAATCCTAAACTTCCTGTTGCGGATGGCAAGCACATCTACCAAAGGAAGGGCTAAAATCTGAGTAATGTGTTGGGTGATATAGCTCTCTTGGGTCGTATACTGACCTAGCTGGTCTATGGTTACAAAAGTAGGGTCGGTTTGTGTTGCTAATGCAAATACTTCAGCGGCGGCGGCGGCATCGATAAACTCTCCGTCTTGGTTGAACAATTTTAATGCGTTCCACTCGGCAGTGTTGTGGCTGGCTGTGATGACAATAGCACCATCTGCTTGCTCTTTGGTAACAGCAATAGTTACAGTAGGCGTAGTAGAAAGGCCTAGGTCTAGGACATTAATGCCCAAACTTTGTAAGGTAGCACTTACCAAGTGGCTAATTACTAGCCCAGAGGGGCGTGCATCACGTCCAATCACCACCTTTCGGTTGCCTGGCTGCTGAAGGATCCACCTGCCAAATGCTGTGGTTAGCGCTACTACATCAATAGGGGTGAGGGCATCGCCCACTTTTCCGCCTATTGTACCGCGAATACCAGATGTTGACTTAATAAGAGACATGTAGGGTTTCTTGGTTAGGATAATTTATTGAATGCTTGGGCAATTCGCTTACTGCGCTATGGAGATTTTGTATCAAGTCATTTTTCATCTTCCTCGCCCATCAATTATCCCACTGAGGTGATCCTAAGACAGGGGTAAGCATAGAAGGTGAGCTAATAAAATAGTCTCTATGAACAAGCTTCAATAAGCAGCCTGGATAAAGCCAGCAGGCAAATGTACGGAGACCTTGCCCTGCTCGTGATCCACGTGTGTAATAAGTTCCTTATGATAAGGAATAAGTAGCTCTCGGCCTTGATAGTTAACGGCCAGAAGGATTTGCTGAGGAGGTGCGTAAATATCCTGCACAATGCCTAAGCTACCCTCTTGTATGTCTACCACACAGTAGCCAATAAGCCTCTCTAGTTGTTCTTCTGGATCAGAACGCAGCGGGAGGGCTTCCCGTGGCACAAAAATAGGTGATCCTTTCAAAAGATAAGCCTTCTCAGGCCCATCTACCCCCTGCAGCTTGATAACGGCTTTGGGAAATTGAGAAGAGAGGCGCTCTACCAAGTAAGGCACCAAGGTATGATCAATTTGAATGAATATAGCCTCTAGCTTCAGGGTGCTGATGTCATGGTTGAGCAAAGCCACTAGGTTGCCTTTGAGGCCTTGTACCTGCTGAATTACGCCTAGGTTAATGTATGTTTCAGTATTCATCGTGGGTAAGCGGGCTGGTATCGTCGTTGGCAAAGATGGTCTGAAGTATTTCTCGATCATCAAATGGATAACGTTGGCCTTGTATTTCCTGGTAATTTTCATGCCCTTTGCCAGCTATTAAGACAATATCGCTAGGTTGGGCAAGCTGGCAAGCCACTTTGATGGCTTCAGCTCTGTCCACAACTGTCAAGGTTTTTTGGTGCTGTGCGGGACTGAGGCCTGTTTTCATATCCTGGATGATGGCCTGTGGTGCTTCGCTGCGTGGATTGTCATTGGTAAAAATAACACGATTGCTGAATTTGTAAGCTACTTGTGCCATTAGAGGCCGTTTTTGCTTGTCCCGATCACCCCCACACCCCACCACAGTAATAATTTTTCCCAGCTTGCTTCTGATTTGGCAAAGGGTTTTCAGCACATGGTGCAGCGCTTCAGGAGTGTGGGCATAGTCAACAATAGCATCGAAGCCTAGGGGAGCATGTATGTGCTGGAATCTTCCTTGGATAGGAGGGAGGGCAGAAAGGGCTGTTAGCGCGGCATGGTTATCTGCTCCAAGAAGGCAAGCAGCTGCATAAGCAGCAAGTAGGTTGTAGGCGTTAAAGGCACCCACCAGCTGGAACCAGACATACTGGCCTGCAATGCGTAGTTCTAGCCCTTGTAAAGTGTCGGCAAGGAGCTTGGCTGTAAAGGTAGCAGGGGATCTTAGGGCAAAGCTATACGTTTTAGCTTGCGTGTTTTGTAGCATAATCTGTCCTCTTTTATCATCAATGTTGACCAGGGCAAAAGCACTGGCTGGCAGGTCATCAAAGAGCTTTTTCTTGGCTTGTATGTAAGCATTAAAGGTTTTGTGATAGTCTAGATGATCATGGGTGATATTGAGGAATAGGGCACCCACAAACTGCAGTCCTGCAATGCGTCTTTGCGTGATAGCATGTGAGCTTGCTTCCATGAAGCAGTACTGACAGCCTTGTGCTACCATGCGTGCTAGTAGGGCATTGAGTTCCAGTGGATCTGGGGTGGTCATCCGGCTGGGTAAAATCTGACTGTCGATTTGATTGTGGATAGTAGAAAGTATGCCCACGGTGTAGCCCAACTTCCTAAAAAGTCCAGCAAGCAGGTGCACAGTACTGGTTTTTCCGTTGGTGCCTGTTACAGCCACGAGTTGCAGCTGGGTCGAGGGGCGGTGGTAAAAGTTAGATGCCATGATACCCAGTGCCTGGGAGCTGTCTGTCACAACTATATAGGTGACATTTCGTGCTGGCTCGGAAGGGATATGTTCACACACAACCACAGAACTTCCTGATTCAATGGCCTGTTGTATGTAATCGTGTCCATCTACGTTGCTACCTCGAATGGCCACAAACAAGGTGCCGGCACTTACCCTGCGTGAATCAAAGTTGATGGCTTGGACTTGGATTGTCAGCTCGCCAATGATTTTCTTAATGACAACGCCCTGGAGTAGGATAGGTAATGAATAGAATTTGGACAAGGCTTTACTTGATGCTCTCTTTTTGCTTACTCTTGACTAAAGAATGCTATAGCTTATTGCTAACCGACCTCTGCCTGGGTCATGCTAACCCTGTTAGACTTTCTAAAAGAAGGAGCCTAGCTACATTTTGTGTCGCTGAAATGTTCTACGCCACGCAACATGGAAACCCAGTTTGAGACCACTGAAAAATAGGTATTTTACCCATTTACAGCTTGGAAATAAATATTTTTTGAGTCTTGCAACAACTTTCAAATATATACTGAATTGTAAGGTGCCCAAAATAATTACCAAAAACTTATCACCATTGTGGATAGTACTAGGACCCCGGACAATGATTTCTTTGCCCAAGTGATAACTAGAAAAGATAAAGCACGCGTCTTTTTTAATTAGTACCTTCCTACTAACATAATGGAGCTGGCTGACCTGAGCCAACTAGAGCTGGCTGAAAGTAAGCACATTACTGATGTAGGCGTAACGCTTTATAATGATGTGTTCTACTGCTGTCCTTTAGGTAAAGAGCAAGTAGGTCACTTCTTTGCTATCTGCGAGCAACCAATTCACGCCGCACGCTCAGATGCCCTTGCGCCTTTCAAAATATACTATGGCTGTTATAGAAGACCATATAAAACAAGGTCCCTAGAAGTTTCCTGTCGTGGTTAACATTGTGGTATATCACGGGGTAAAGCCTTGGGACTATTCTACTGCCTTTGTGGACTATTATGCTAACCCTACCCTTGGAGCGCAGCATTTGTATATGACTCCTTTTATACTATTGATTAACTTGCCTCAATTACCTGCTGAAGAAATCCATAGGAACAAAGAGCTAAGTTTTTTTGAAGCTTTTCGTTGTACCAGTACTCTGATCCCTTCCAAGCCTTTGCTAGGTCACTAGCTGCACCCATATTTCAAGAGCACTTTCAAAGCCTTCCAAAAGAATAGAGGGATTTAGTGCTTGTTTATTTAGGAAGATGAATTGATTAAGAAGAAGCACAGTTTAGAAGATTAGTAAATTTGGTAGCAAGTAATGCACGAGAAAAGGAGACCATGATGATTTCAATAGCACAAGCTTATTAAGAAGAAGCCTTGCAAGAAGGTATACAGCAAGGCAGGAAAACCAAGGCCAGAGCCCCCGGGTCATGCGCACGAAAGGCTACGGTGTAGGCGTCATGAAAGAGCTTACAGGCCTAAAGCAAGAGGAGATAGACAGGCTACTCAGCAATGGGTTCCATGAATTAGGCTGCTAGCCATCAGCACAGCCCTTGCTCCAAGATTTGTAAGACCGTAGAAACATGAGATCATTGCAAAAGTTTGGATGCACTGCCTCCATCCATAATTCACCCTTCATTATTAAATATACCTAGGTTAACTGTATGAGGATAGACTGTCCTTGTACTACTTTAGTTCCTGGAAGTAGCGACTGTGTTTGGACTCTACCTGCCTTTTTACCTTGCAGTATTACTTTTAGCCCATGATTTTCAAGCAGATACAAGGCGTCTTTGAGCGTCATGCCATACACATAGGGTACTTGCCGGGCATCAAACTGATCATTGGGCTTCCATACAATTTGCTCAGCTTCTGTAAAACTTCTTACCCACTCAGCCGTTACATCTTTGTTGTGGTATCTAACGTTGAGCATAGCACAAAGGTAGCACAAATCCTCCCGTTTACCTGTTCTGATCAGAGGAGCTCCTAGGTGTACTACGCTGTTGGGGGTACCCAAAAAATCCTGTGAGGCAAGATCCTGGGCAGCGATCTTGTCAGCGATATCTTTGACAACAGCAGCTACAGCTGCTCCATAATGCCAAGCGTAGTTTTTAGGCTTATCCATGAATACGATGCAGCTGTATTGAGGAGCTTGGGCAGGGAAGTAACCAACAAAAGTAACGTAAGTGTCGTTAGTATATTTGCCATCCACTGGTTTATTAGCTGTTCCTGACTTGCCAGCAATTTTGTAAAAACCATGCTTGAACCTGCTTGCATTACCCCGCTCTACCACTCCTTCTAACATAGTTGTAAGCTTTTGAAGGGTTGCCTTAGAGCAAACCTGCTTATTGAGCACAGCACCTTGAAAAGTTTCGATGGTTCTGTTGGCTTGCTTAATCTTTTTGACAATGATAGGCTGGACCATTTTTCCGTTGTTGGCTATGGCATTGTATAAGGTAAGGGTCTGTAAAGGAGTAATTTTTAGTGCATAGCCAATAGACATCCAGGGTAATGTGATCTTACTCCATCCCTGACTTTGAGGAGTTTGAATAAAGGGCATACCCTCGCCAGCCATTTGAAAACCCAGAGGCTTGGATAGGCCGAGTCTGTACAAATAATCAATAAATTTTTGAGGATTGTCTCCAAAAGTATCTTGTATGAGTCTAGCAATAACGTTCGATGACTTTTCAAATACCTCTTGGAGCGTAATTTCTCCATAGCCCCCTGCTTTTACATCTTTCAAGGTGCAGCCATGGAACTGGAACCTACCATCGCCCGTATCAATCATGTCTGTTAAAGCCATATTGGTTTCTTCTAATAAGGCAAGCATAGAAGCTAGCTTAAAAGTCGAGCCAGGTTCTGCTGTTCCTTGGTTGCCGAAAGCATAGTTATAGAGCTCTTCGTATTGTCCATCAGTTTTTTGGCTTAGGTTGACCATGGCTTTAATTGCCCCTGTTTTTACTTCCATGACTACAGCACATCCATGTTCTGCCTGGCTGGCGTGCAGCGCTTGGTGCAGGCTACTGTGGGCAACATCTTGTAAGTTGATGTCGATAGTCGTTTCTATGTCATAGCCATGTACAGGCCTTTTGACAGAGCCGTTGTAGATCATTTTCCAGTTGCCCCCTACTGTCTTTTGGTAAAGTGCGCTACCGTTGACCCCTTTGAGGGCTTGGTGAAAGCTGTATTCCAAGCCAGCTCCACATTCATCTTCGTTGACAAAGCCTAGGGTCCTAAAGGCAAGGTTTTGAAAAGGTTTAAAGCGTTTTTCCACTTTCTCAAAGATCACACCACCACGCAAGCGTCCTTGGCAGAAGATAGGCCATTGGCTCATAGCCTTTTTGGTGGAGTAGTCAACCTGTACTTTATTGATTAATAAGTACCTGCGCTTGGTTTTTCGGGCATCATGTATAAGCTTTTGGTAAGCTTCGGCACTTTTGTCTTTGTAAAAGTTGGCTAATAGCTGACTGAGTTCGCCAATTTTCTCTTGGTAGGTAGTTTCATCTATAATACAAGGGTCCAGTGCTACCCGGTAGAAAGGCAAGGAAGTAGCTAAGAGGCTGCCATCATCTGCGTAAATGTTACCTCTGGTGGCTTTGATCGGCCTGTATTCCAGGCTATTAGCTTCAGCAGCTTTTTTCCATCTACTGCCTTGCAATAACTGTATGTAGACTAGCTTGATGAGGATAGCGGCAGCAAAGAGAAGGACCGCTAAAAAGGCGACCCTTGTTCTTAAGAGGATAGTTTCTTTAAAAGCCATGTTTATTCCTGCTTAATTTTTAGAGGGGGATAGGGAGCGGTCTCAAGGCCTAGCTTGGCTACCCGCTTGGCTACTTCCGACCGCTTGCTGTCAAACATATAGTCTGCATTCAGGGTCGTGTACTCCACCTTGAGGGCATCTACCTCTTGTTCTAGCTGATCGATCTTGCGTACCATTTTCTCATGGTAGTGGGTGTTGCCTACATAGAAGACGCCTATCACAAAGAAAAATAACAAGCGAGGGATATAACGTTCTGGGAAGTTATGCAAGAAGCGATCCTTAAAACGTAAAGTTTGTTCTAGGTACGTGAATAGTCCTGGCCTTTTTCGCGTTTTGTAGGTGTTCTTTCCCATAGTTTAGTAGCCTTCCTTTAGCCTCACGAAGCCGTTAAAACTACCCAAATCACCTACTTTATTTAATAACACAAGCATCATGGAAGTTTTTTTAACTTTTCAAATTTCTACTTTTTTGCTCTATATCTTACAAACTTACGCGTGATAACAAAGAGTTATTTTATTCAGAAGCTTGTGATCGAAAAAGCCGTGCTTATATGGATCTATTGAAGTATACTTATCAGCAACTGTTTCAGAGCCTAAAAAGCCTGGGGAAAGGCTTACAGCTTTCTTTCAAGCACTTGCGCAATGCTTTTGGCAAACGCAGAAAGCCTTTAAGTATCACGCACAAAGATTACTTCCTTCAACAAGAAGGGGTAGTCACGCTCCAGTACCCACGTGAGCAACTACCTGTACCTGACCGAGGCCGCTACAAATTGCACAATGAGATCGACGACTGTATTGTGTGTGACAAATGTGCCAAAGTTTGCCCTGTAGACTGTATTGAGATCGAAGCTATCCAATCGCCGGTACCTATTGGCAAAACCAGCAATGGGATGACCAAGCGCCTCTACGCTGCCCGCTTTGACATTGATCTGGCCAAATGTTGTTTCTGCGGCTTGTGCACAACTGTATGCCCTACTGAATGTCTTACCATGACCGCTACGTATGATTATAGTGTCTTCGACTTTGCCGAACACAATGTAGCGTTTGCGACCATGAATCCTGAAGCAATCAAAGCACGTAAGCAGGCCTGGGAAGCACATATAGCTACTCAGTAAGGAGCGCGCTAGATGGCAAAGAACATTACTTTTGCTATGCCCAATGCAGTTCAAGGCAAAGAGGTGGGGCAATCATCACGATAATTGAGTAAGCAAGTTTTGACTTAGAGGCTATGGGTCTAACACAGTTGAGGCTGCCAAGTGCCCGATTATTCTACAAAAGCGCATGAAAGAACTTCTTTTTATGAGCAACCGTGTTGCCACATAGTTTCCGGACTACAGTCTTGCTCGTGTTCAAGCAAAAAAATGCTGCAGCTGCCTTTGAATGTCTCAAAGAAATCCTCTGCAAGGAGTTTGCTAAGTCTAGAACTGCTAATGTTGTACATGGCGCTGATGCCGATGGAACTGCTGTTGAGAAAGCTAAGGTTTTCTTTCCTGAGCTAGGCTTATAACAGGGTAACAAACATCTATTTCTCCAGGGTGTGAGCGTTTGTTTAGGATAAACCAGTAGGTTACAACTTTAATTTGTTGTTCTGTTTATCAGCCGACACCTTTTTAAGCCAGCGAGGTAGAAAAATAACTCCTAAAATGAGATAGAGGTAATAAGTGAGTACCCGCCAAGAAAGGTTTGTAACTAGTGTATATTCCCCCAAAATCTGCTGGTACAATTGCTCGAAAAAAAATTCAGCCGTGCCACTGCTGCCTGGTGTGGGAGAAATGAGCATAATGACCCATAGCATGATATGCTTTCCAAATACGACTATATGTTCCATGAGGTTTAACGGTACATAGGCAGCAATAAGGCAGTTGAGGGTTACATAACGTGCACTCCAGGCAAAAAGTGTCGCTAGGGATATCTTGAACCAATAGCTAGGTTGATTCCCTTTTAATGATTGCGATGCCAGGATGATCTCGTCTCCATGCACATGGGCAGCAGGGTGCCATCGTTTTAAAAAGCCAATGCTTGTACACTTTAGGAGTAGCCATTTAAAAAATTTAGGCTTAAACAATAGGGCAAAAGATATGTTAAAAGTGTAGACAGTAATAAGCGCATAACTCAGCCAAAAGATAAATTTGAGCCCATCGCCGATTTGCATTGTTGGCGTAGCAATCTTAGAAAATATGGATTCATAAGCGCTAAAGTAACCTATGGGGGCAGCTATAATGAAGAATAAGTTGTCAAACATCGCAGTAAGCATCACATAGGACAGTGCTTTGCCTAACTTGAGCCCCTCTTTAGAGAGTAGAAACACAGCTACCACACTGCCTCCTACTACCGAGGGTGTAACAGAAGAAGAGAACTCCCAGAGTACAACAATGTAGAAACAACTTAACCAGCTCAACGATTGGTGTGTAAGGGTTCTAATGCGATAGATGTAAGCTAGATCGCGAACAACAATGGCTAGTAAAGCGAGTAGCATATAAGCTCCTTTGGCTTTGCTGACAAGGCTTATGCTAGCAAGCGTAAAAGCATCATTGCTGATAAATAGATAAAACGCCATTCCCACACCCAACGCAACAGGGAGCCATACCCTGCTGAGGTTGAGGGTCTTGAAGATCTTTTTTGAGTCTGGCCCCATCTTAAAAGTGTTACTTGTAGTTTAAGTTATTCTTTGACCTTAGGTACCCTAAAGTAGTTAGAGTCTTTGCTAGGCGCATTAGCCAATGCTTTGTCATGGGCCAGCGGTGATTGTGGTGTGTCTGCTCTCAATATGTTCTGCTCTAGCGTCATGCTCACTAGTGGCTGTACTCCTTCTGTACATATTTCCTCTAGCTTTTCAGTCCAAGTAATAATTTTGTTTAAGTCTTGAAGCATAGCTGCTTCGCTTTGCGCATCCAACTCAAGCTGGGCTAAGTGTGCGATCTTTTTGAGCAAGGGATTATCTACGTTCACAATATTAAGTGATTTGAGCTTTGTAAAGATACTGCTCGCTGCGTAAGAAAGAAATGCTCTGTTGTTGAGCGGTGCCTTGGGTTTAAGACTAGCTGGCTAAAAAAGGAAAATTCAACTAGGTATTCAAAGGTCTTCTTCTCAACTCAACTGTAGGAGTAGTTTGAATAACAGTTTGAGGGAAAAGGCTCAAAAAGTAGGCTTGAAGGACTATACAAGGCCTCCTATAAGCTATTTTGCCAAAATCCTCCTAATTTTGAAGGAAGCATGGGTAACGCAAAAAAGAACAAGTATGTTAGTAAGTAGATTGAAGATTCTAAAAACGGCTAGCATATCATGAATCGATTTATCAGTCATAATTTATCATCCAAATAAATTATTATGTCAGGACACAGCAAATGGGCCAATATAAAGCATCGTAAAAGCGCCAATGATACCCAAAAAGGCAAGCTGTTTGGTAAGCTCGTCAAAGAAATCACGGCAGCTGCCAAGCAAGGGGGTACTTTCCCTGAGAATAATCCCAGGCTAAGGATTGCTATTCAAAATGCCAAAGGTGCCAACGTGCCTAAAGAAAACATTGAGCGTGCTATCAAAAAAGGAGAGGGAGCAGAAGCCGATGACTACATAGAAGTAACCTATGAGGGCTATGCACCCCATGGTGTGGCTGTGATTGTGGAATGTATGACCAATAACCTAAATCGCACCGTATCTGTTGTAAGGGCTGCTTTTAGCAAACACCAGGGGGGTATGAGTAAAAGTGGTTCGCTAGCCTTTCTGTTTGGTCGAAAAGGAGTGTTTAGTGTTAAAAAACAAGAAGTGACTAACGAGGAAGCATTAACTTTGGCCATCATCGATGCAGGTGCAGAATCCATAGAATCTGAAGAAGGTTACTTTTATATTACCTGCCCATTAGAGGATTTTGGAAGTATTCAGAAAGTATTAGAGGAGCTACAAGTAACGCCTACCTCAGCCACCTTACAATATATTCCTAATATATCTGTCGCGCTGGAAGAAAACGCCTTACACAAAGTGATGAAGCTCATCGAAATTTTAGAAGATCATGACGATATACAGCGTGTGTACCATAACGTAGCTGAAGGGTAAGCTTTCCCTTTGTTGGACAACTCCAGGCCCGGGTTGATACATGGTGAGCGGATGCTCCCCTTGCTTCTTCTTGGTTTTTGCCTTAGCTTTGGGGCATATACTTAATTACTTAATTAGACTAATGAAAGGAACAGTTAAATTTTTTAATGAATCCAAAGGATTTGGGTTTATTACAGATACCGAAGGAAAAGATTGCTTTGTACATATAACAGCACTAGATGGCCAGGAGGTTAAAGAAGGAGACGAAGTAAGTTTTGACCTCAAAGAGACCCCTAGAGGGCTCACTGCAGTGAACGTACAACTTTTGTAACTTTTTGTAAGATTAAACACTTACTGGTAAGCCCCGCTTTGGCGGGGATTTTTTCTTTAAGTGCACACTAAAACGTTTGGTGTAAAATTTTTTTGCCTCACTTATTACAGTCAAAGGCCTAGTCTACCTTTGGAATTAAAAGACCTTGGGAGGTTTAAAATAGGAATTCTTCTCTTTTTTTATCTGTGTTACACCGGGATCAAGCTTGCATATAAGCTCCTCTTTTACTCCTCCTCAATAGCTGGAGCCTTAATCAGTGTTTCTGCCTCGTCAAAAAGTTGTAAAGCTTTTTGAAGTACGTCATCGTCTTGATGGTAGATAGGATAAAATTCTTGTTTTCCCCATATTTTGTTGGCAATGTGCGCTTTCAAGTGCAGTTTAAGGCGAGGCTTAGCTATAGAGAATAGCTTATCATCGCAAGGTACACCAGCTAAGGCTGCTTGGGAGCGCAGCTGTCCGAGCATTAAATCGGTCACTTCAAAAATTTTGAAATAAGCTTCATACCCCATTGCCGTTAACGTTTCTATATGCTGATCTACATATGCTAGCGCGTAGTGTTGTAACACATGTTTGATTTGCTTAAGGTAAGTGGCACTAGGCCCCATATCAAGTGGTATAAAATAGTCTGGCATGATGCCACCACCACCATAAATGATTCGGCCCCTGCTGGTCTGATACTTTACTGCATCATCGAACTGAATATTATCTGCCCGGAAGTACTCCCCTTGCTTGTATCGCTCAATTAGGTCGGTATAGTAATCAGTTATCCCCTCTTTGTAAGGCTTCTGAATAAACCTTCCACTGGGTGTGTAGTAGCGAGCTACGGTCAGCCGCAGCTGTGATCCATCACCTAACTGAATAGGCACTTGCACCAACCCTTTACCAAAAGACCTTCTGCCCACAATCAGCGCACGGTCGTTGTCTTGCAAAGCACCTGCAAAGATTTCAGCAGCAGAGGCAGTACCTTCATCAATTAAAACAATAACTGGACATGTATTCCAATCATCTTCTCCTTTAGCATAATGTTTGGTATTGTACTTGTTGATTTTGCCTTTGGTATATACGATCAACTGTCCCTTATCGAGCATCTTATTGACTACTTTAATGGCTTTTTCTATATATCCTCCTGGGTTACTTCGCAGATCGATGAGCAATTTGCACATCCCTTGCTTCTGTAGGTTGCTCAATGCTGTCTTGAACTCTTTGTAA
This sequence comes from uncultured Cytophagales bacterium, assembly GCA_963705385.1. Lineage (GTDB taxonomy): Bacteria > Bacteroidota > Bacteroidia > Cytophagales > Amoebophilaceae > MFD02979-c5. The sequence goes on along the minus strand of OY970075.1, from coordinate 908,763 downwards.
GTATTGGCCGTAAAACGGCTGATATTCATGTAACCGACCTCGCCATTGACCATATAGCTAATGATAGAGTAAAAAGGAACCTTTTCTCTTGTAACTACGAAGTCAAGTAACTCTTCCTGGTCATTGCGTTTGACAGTGAGCTTCACTTTAGTCCCTTTAGTTCCTCTTAGCCGCTCTAGTAGGTCTATATCCTTTAGCCCTTTTCCTGCAAAGTCCTCATCATCCACTTTTATGATTCTGTCTCCTGCTCTAAGCCCTGCTTCTTCTGCAGGCCCCCCAGTAATGGGTGCTACGATGTAGGCAGTGTCTTTGAACATGACAAACTCGATCCCTATCCCTTCTAACTCACCTTGTAATTCTACATTTTTTAGTGCCAATTCCTTAGCAGTGATGTAAGAGGTGTGTGGATCTAGCTGCTCGAGCATTTTGACAATAGCTGTCTCAGACAAGGCCTGTAAATCAGCTTCATCTACGTAGTCTTTCTCAACATGCATCAGTATATCCTCAAACTTTTGTTTTGCATTTTCTACGACAGGATTCTCTGACTGGATAACTTGCTTGGGTTGTACCAAAGTGGTTCCTACCCAAATGCCTATCGCTACAGCAAAGGCACATACAGCCGCGAGGCCGATGATAGGTTTAATATTTCTGCTTTTACTCACAGTCGACGATGGTTTTGATAAAAAAACTCCTAAACTTAGAGGTTAGGTGATGCAAAGGAAGCAATATTTAACTTTTTTATAGAGTAACTCCATAAGCTGGTGTGCAAAACAAGTATGTGTGCAATCTTTGCGAGAAACTTCAATAGACATCATGGGTAGAGTAGTAGCGATTGACTACGGAATGAAACGGGTGGGCGTAGCTGTTACAGACCCCCTTAAGCTGATTGCGACCCCCTTGACTACCCTTAAAACTGCTGATACGCTAGCCTTTCTACAACAATACGTAGAGCGAGAAGCAGTAGAAGCATTTGTGGTAGGCATCCCCCGGCCCCTGAATGATACGGTCTCTCCCATGACAGTAGCGGTTGAGAAGTTCACCAAAATACTCCAAAAAACATTTCCTCACCAAAAAATCCTCCAGCAAGATGAACGTTATACTTCTAAAATAGCTTTGGCTAGCATGATCGAGGGAGGGTTTAAGAAAAAGGACCGCCGTAACAAAGCTCACCTTGATCAACTAAGTGCCACAATTATACTTCAGTCTTTTCTAATGCGTTGTAAATATAAGCTAGGCCTCCAATTATGATTTATTCTATTGTTGCTTATGGAGACCCAGTCCTTAGGAAAAAAGCTAAGGCTCTGGAAAAAGGCGTGGACGTCAAGCAGCTAGCCAAAGCAATGTTAGTCACGATGGACCTGGCAGGAGGGATAGGACTTGCTGCCCCACAAATTGGTAAAAGCATTCGGCTATTTGTAGTCGACCTTAATCGTTGGTTAAAAGAAAGCGGTAGTGATCAGGAGCACAGAAAAGTTTTGGTTAATCCAGTGTTAAAAGTTGATGAAACAATAGCACCCAGCACCTTTCAAGAAGGATGTTTGAGTATTCCCAATATTCTAGTTGACGTACCTCGCAAAGAAAGTATTACCATCAGCTACTTTGATGTCAACTGGCAGCTACATCAGGAGCAGTGGAGCGGTTTTCCAGCTAGGATAATACAACACGAATATGACCACCTGGAAGGGAAACTCCACATTGACTACGCCTCCTCTTCAAAAAAAATGCTGTTTATAGACAAGCTGGCCGCCATCAGTCAAGGAAAAATAGAGGTGCCTTATAAGATGCAGTTCTCAACTTGATTATTTACTGCTCCTAGCTTTTTGAAGGTTTTTGCTTGTTGGGAGTATTCAAAGTTTATACTTTGTTTTTTAGAGGGTGACTGCTTATAGTACATCTCTACCTTCCCAAACAGCACCGAGCGGCCGTACTTTTACTGCGGTTGGTAACCTTACCCCAGAGCTTTACACAAGCTTAGAGCAGTAAGTGGATCTTTCTTTAACGTTCATTAGATTTGGGCTGCTTGCCTTAATTGAGATGCGCTTAAGCAATCATGTAAACTGGCTTATTTAAGCCATAAAACGTTATTCCTATGATGAAACAATATCGTCTTACATTGATTACATGTATTCTTCTACATCTTCCTCTAGTACAAGCACAAGCTAAAAAGTTTGAATACGATCCTGTAGCTATTTACAACGCTGTTTCTAACTGTCTGAGATATTGGCATGAAGGGAACCATGGCCTCCTAGAAGAAGCTAAACCCTACTTGCAAAGCCTTGACCTTGGAGAAAAAGTTACACCTGTTAACATTAATGAACTGTTCAAAGAGCCATATCATCTTAATACAGCTAGCATATCTCTCGAGTATCCCTACCAACTGACTAAAAGGGCTAATACACTTTACCTTATCGAAAGGTCAATTGGCTGGCTATCTGGCCAAAGAGGAGGGCAGGACATTGATAAATCTGTACAAGAAAGCCGCTCTTTAGGGCTGGATAGGTTAAAAAGCCTTTTTTATGAAAGTTTTAAAGAAATATCTTCAAAATTTTATTTATGGCAGTATGCATTAATAGCTCTATCTATTTTCCTACTTAGAATAATTTATGGAATAATAGTTTTTGTTTCTGGCAAGCTAATCCATCGCCTTACAAAGCGCTGGGCTCCTGACTACCCGAAGTACGTTAGAAAACTCTTTAGCGCTGCTATAGTGATATTGCTGTCTATGGCACTTCTACCTATCCTACAGCTTCCTGAGGTTGTAGAAGAATCTATCCTTTTACTACTCAGAGGAGGGGCCACGTTCTCGGTTTCGCTTCTATGTTACCGCTCTATTGATCCATTACTAATTACATACCTTAATAGAAGGGTTTCTGAAAAGAAAACTGAGGTCAACGCGCAATTGCTTCCTTTACTTAGGACCTTGCTTAAAGTTGCCGTCGTCGTTGCAGGAACTTTATATACGCTACGAAGTCTCAATATCAATACTTCTGCTTTATTGGCAGGGGTGTCTATCGGTAGCGTAGCTTTTGCCTTGGCCTCACAAGATACAATTAAGCACCTCTTTGGCTCATTGATGATTTTCTTTGACAAGCCTTTTAGAGTAGGCGATGCCATTGTTACGGGAGCTATTAAAGGAGAAGTAGAAGAGATAGGGCTGCGTTCCACAAGGATACGTACTAACAAAGACTCTGTCATCTCAGTTCCTAATGCTAAACTTGCTGGTGAGACCGTTGACAACTACGGCCAAGGAGAGTACCACCATTTTTGTACACACTTGGCAGTAGCGTACAATACGCCGGTCGATTTGATTGAAAGGTTTTTAGAAGGGTTAAATAAAATTGTAGCCTCCCATCCTCATACCAGAAAAGATAAATACTTTATTCATTTGGAAAACATCCAATCCTCTAAGCTTGAGATCTTGTTTTATGTGTACTTTAACGTTAAGAATTATAGTAAAGAGCTACAATGTAGACATGAAGTGCTCCTGAATATCATCAAGTTAGCAGAAGAGGTAGGTATCAGCCTTACATGATTATGCTTTTGGTATTGTTAAACTAAACATTCTGAACAGCTACCTCTCCAAAGGAGAGCTTCATCCATAGCACAACAATTTCTAAACCATTGGTAGGTGTAGAGAAAAATAAACCTCGTGCTTGAGTTTGTTTAGTAAATTTTTGTCGTTAAGTTTGGAACGTTCCTAAAAAATGGGCGTAACATAATGGGGTCGACTGGAATTGACGATGAGTGTGGATCCAGTGTAAGCATGCGGGGTGTTGTAAATATTACCTCTAAAACAAATTTACGCAATCATCTAAATGGAAATTTAGCATATAACAGCGAAGCGTCTTACGACCTCGCTCTTGCTGCCTAGTCAGAGATTAGGGAGCATGTGTCCCACCAACCCTTTGTTCTGCAGAGTTGGTATAAGGGGCATCAAATAGCAGGACTAGTCACGGTAGGTACGTGATGCTGTGGCAAATATGACCGCGTATACGGAAAGCCTGAGGTAAGTAGCTGACCTTGGCAGACCCGACAATCAACAGCTACTAAGCATGTAGAAAACATTGTGGTTAACTTGTTCGGACGAGGGTTCGAATCCCTCCGGCTCCACTAATCTCAACACACCCTAAGTTATAGACCGCGAAAACTGCTATCAAGAATCAGCCTCAATGACTGATTCTTGTCATGATTGTAGCAGTATAGCTGTCCAAGCCCAATCCCAACCGTTAGCTATAGTATACTTTTATACCTCCCCCTCAGGCTTCTTTTTTATCTATATTTACCTTTAGAACCTATGTAATTTATTGGTCCTATAAAATAATTGGAGAGGACTCTTCGCTCCTTTTTTATGCCATGGTCTTTTCAAGAGAAAGAGAATTTGTTGCTCTGCCAAAGCTTATGGGTACAAAAGCTCTTTTTCTCCTAGGGCCCTAGGGGCCCTTTTAATTGTTCCTCCTTTTTTCCTTATACTCCTAGCCATTCTTTTGATTGTCCATGCAGTTATGGATGGCCTATATGAAGTCTTAGATATCCTAGTAGAACTCTCTCTTTTACCAATCTGCAACCCTACTACCTAGTGTTCTTCATTAATACAGAAAGCCATTAAGTTCAACAATTCTTATTTGGCTACAGGTTATAAGAGCAGGAAAGGGTTTACCAGAGGCGAAATAATACGCATCATTTGTGGGGTATAATTTGCTTGGGGCAATAATCTGTGACCCACTATCGTAGTACTTAATGAGGCTTTCATATTCCCTGGTGGAGCGTTTAGCATCGCGCTATTATCAGCTCTAAGCCAAAACTTTAGCATGAAGTCTGCCCCCAGAACCCACAGGACTAACCATCAAATACGGTTGTTACGGCATTGAAGATGGCTTTAGAGAAATGCACTACCCTATTACTGTGCCTACTTACCCAATAAGTATAGGTAGTTCGAAGCCTAAAAGGTAGTAGCTGTTGCGCGAACAAGACCCCAAAGAATCCCTATATACCCTTTGCTTATAGTCCTAGCTATTAGCTCCATGGGTGCGAAAAGTAAGTATGGATACTCAAACAGCAATTTAATTCAGACTATTATGCACAATTACTGTTTCATTTTGGGCATTAGTGTACTTAATCCTCCATCTACTGCCAACACTTGTCCTGTAATCCACGAATTGTTGGTATCGAGCAGAAAGGCTATGGCAGTAGCTACATCTTCTGCTTTGCCAATCCTTCTTAAGGGATGCATGACTTCAGAAGCTTTTCGGCTGAACTCATTTCCTGTAAGCGTAGTGGTCAGCTTGGTTGCTATAAGCCCAGGGGCCACTACATTGAACCTAATATTTGCGACGGCATAGGTAGCTGCTGCAGAGCGCGCCAGACTGATTACGCCACCTTTGGCAGCTGCAATAGCATCGTGGTTGGCAATACCTCTGATCGCAGCACCAGCTGCGATCAATACTACTGCTCCACCTGTTTCATGCAGATGCTTACCTGCTGACCTCACTACGGCAAAACTGGTTGTAAGGTTGGCTTGCAGCACAGCCCAGTATTCCTCCCAAGAGGTTAGGTGTGCAGGTTTTAACAATAACGATCCAGCACAGCTTACAACACCATCTAAGCCTCCCAGGGTAACTTTCGCTGCTTCAAAGGTCTTATCTACTGCCTCAAAATCAGTAACTTCTAATACACTATACTGGGTCCTTAAGCTGGCTGCCCTTGACTTTATCGCATCTTCATTTCTTCCTGTGAGCCATAAGTGATGTCCTTGGCGAGCCAAGTTTTCGGCAACCTTTGTTCCAATGTCGCTTGTTGCTGCTAAGATCAAATAGTTGGCCATAATTGTGCTCTGCTTTTATTAATTTGCAATTAGCATATTTATTCTAACTAGGTAGTGCCGTCAATGAATAAAACCGATGAGAGGAGCAGCAAATTTGACTGCCGAAAGCAAAGTAAGCTCCCCGCTTAAAATAATCTGCTGCTATACCTCTGGAGTGCCTTAACCTATTCAAGCGCTATTACCTTCCTTTGTGAATTGCTTTGTCCTAGTTGACTGCAGCATGTATTTTACTGGTGAATCCTCCCCTTGAGCGACCTAAGCGCTCATCCTGTAGGCTTTTTTAGCTCCAGCGTTGGTGTGTGCTGAGTACAGTACTATCCATCAAAACCATGAGCTAAGCTCTTTTTCATCGCAGAGCACTGCTAGGACCTTCTCAAAGTCTCCACTTGGAGACCTATGGGTAAAGCTCCAAATCTACATTTTTTCATTTTCCCTATCGCAGCGGCACATCCCGCCAAGGAGCACCGCTCTTCAGTATCCACATCGCATTGGAAAAATTGTGATTGTCTTGAGCTGTTACCCCACCTGTCCTTTGCTACCAGGAAGTACATGTTCCACCTTAACAAACTCTTCTAGCGTCAATTCATGGCTATTCATGGCTATGCATCCTCCTTATCTTTGAAGTGTAACTAATAGACAAAAATATAGAAAGCTAATTGACCGCACTACCTAGTAAGTAAAGATGAATGCTCCTCTAGAAGTAGGTACCATGCATGAGGAGCCCAGATGATACGTAGTCACAACTGCCTAGGAAGCGCAGTGCAAAATAGAGATTGCTTGCAAAAAAGAGCAGGATGTAATTTTCCATGGCACCTATCAACGGCTTGTAGTGTTTTTCAGGGGCAGTTACTATTCTAGGCTCGCTTGACATAGTATAGGGAAATAGACCGACTCCCTATACCATGCCCCCACAAGAAGGGATATGCTGGATGATGTACAAAAAGCGTTATTGGACAGTAGAGGAGGATTGAGGACGACTTTGTAAAAACTTATCCCTGGTTGCTTGCAAAGAATAAAAATAGTATTTATATTTGATATAACATGAAAATTCACTAACTTGACTGACGTTGCGTCAAGCTAACCCCCACTTTATTTTCCTAACCCCATGATGATGTACAATCAATTTCAAAAATTCATAGCTACTATTTTACTCTTAAGCATGGCTTTGCAAAGCTGCACCTCGAACCTCAAGCTCGATACTGATGCAGCAGCAAGCCAGCCACAGGCCAGTAAAAAGCCCCTCAGGCGCCTCGTAGGAGGGGAGCAGCACCCACAAGACCAGCCCATGTCTATCAGCGCTCCTAGAGAGAAGGCTCCAGCAGTCCCTGCTGCTGCTCAGATCACTCCTGCCGCCTCCCTTTTCATAGACCTGTCCCCTAGTAGCCCCCCTCATCACATAGCAGTTTCACCCTCCCCAAGGACTGTTCTCCACAACTCAAGGCTTTCCCAAAGCACAGCCATCACCCAGCCCCCAAAAGATCGTCCAAAGACCCAGGCTATACGCAGTGCTCAGCCAACACAAAGGCCAAGTGCCCCTTTAGCCAAGGCTGAGGCAGCATGCGCTGCACCGGTGCAGCACTTGACTGCCTCCGGTGGGCAATCCATATGGTTGTCTCCAAGAGAGGGGCAGTGGCAAGCGCAAGTAACCGAGCGCATAGGCCACGCGCAGCGTCAAGTGGTGCTGCCTGTTGTCTGTGCGCCTGACTGCGAGGTAGCAGCGCTCCTGCGCTATGAAGCAGGCCGGGTAGCGCAACTGTTGCATGTAGCCAAGCAAGGGTTGGACGAATTTGTCTATGTAGGCAGGCAAGGCTTACAAGGAGGGATGTACAGAGGGGATGAGGGCGCTAGGGAGCACAAACAAAGTGATTCCAGCCAGCCTCCTGCTGTAAGAGCCCTAGCTCGCCAAGGCTCCACTGCGCTAGAACAAGCTGGCGATGAAGACCTTAGCGAGCACAAACAAACTGATCTCACCCAGCTTCCTGCTGTAACTACCCTAGCTCGCCAAGGCTCCGCAGTAGAACAAGCGCAAAGCAACATAGCAAGCCTTAAGGAAGGCATAGAAGAGGGGCATGGCTTGCTGCCTTCTTTGGGTACAGCCAATTCGCAAGTAATAGAGAAGCTGTTCTCTGATTTAGAGCAATGGTTGGAAGAAGAGCAGCTCTGTGTACCTGCAGCAGGAGAGGAGAGTGCTAAGGAATACATAACCAAGTTAAGGGAGGATGGTAGCCTAAACTGGGGGGATCACAGGACCAAGCTTACTAAGCTGCTAGAGCGCGCCTATGTGCAAACGCTCAAAGGAGCAGTATCTACTAGCCTGCTGAAGGGGCTATGCAATCTATCCCATGAGGAGCAAGAGAGGCTAGCAGCAGCGTTAGGCCAGCTGGCAGCATTTCATCAAGGGCAGGGAAACCAAACAGGAGATTTATCCCTTTACACGGATGCAGCCATACTCTACCAACATATGCTGCAGGTATGCGAAGGAGAGACAGAGGAGGCATACAGGAGTTTAGCCGAGATTAAAGCGGCAATGATAGCCAGCTGTAGGCAAGGAAAGGCTACACCTAGCAGCAACGTAACCTTAGCCGAGCTTCAAGATGAAATAGCAAGAGATAAGAAAGAACTGCAAACTTTAAGAGAGGAAGCTAAGAGAAGAGTAGGTGAGTTAGAAGGAACAGAGATAAACAATGAGACATTTTATATTGAGGAGAGCAAGGCCCTGTTTGCTGAGATAGCACAGAGGGTTGGGGCATTTTTAGCTAGGCTCTACCAAGAGAGCGAGGATGCGTTAGGGCCAGCGCCGTGCCAATACACGGTAATGGGGCTAGGGTCGATGGCCTTGCAGCAGATGACTCCTTACTCAGACCTAGAATTTGCCATCCTGATGGAGGAGAACAAGAGCCAAGAGGTGTTAGAAGAGCATCGAGCGTACTTCAGGGAACTGAGCCACCTGGTACACTTGCGGGTGATCAACTTAGGAGAGACAGTCTTGCCCCAGGATCAATACAAGGCTCAACATAAACTCCGAATCAGTTTGGATCATCTAGGCAAAAGAGGGATCAACTTTGATTTGGGAGGCAAGACCCCTTTAGGTAGAAAAGATAAGCCATACTTAAAAAAGCCTTATGAATTAATACAACCAGTAGCAGGAATGATGCGCTACTTGAAGAATGAAGGGCACAAAATGGAGCACATGGATAAGCTGCTGCCCTTTATTTTAGAGCGTACGTGTTATGTACATGGAGATCAAGGGCTTCATGCAGCTTATGTAGCGCAAAAAAGCGCTTTCTTTGCAGGTACTCAAACGGAGCAAGAGATACCTATCTACCAAGCAAGAGCATTGCAGAAGTTACTAGAGGGAGTGGTAGAGATGAACTACAGCCATGCAGACCCAGGCGGCAAGCCAAGCCTTATCAAAGGAGACTTAGCAGACTTTGCCCCCAAAGTTGGGTATGAAGATATAGGGCGGCTGTATGATGTGAAGCAAGAAATATACCGGTTGCCAGATAGGCTACTCTATAGACTAGCGATGTACTACGGGTTACTCCCCGAGAGTGGCTGGGATGCTGTAGCGCAGTTGCGCACTAGGGGCATTATCAATGAAGCAGCAGCAGGACATCTAGGGTATGCGGTAAGCTTTGCTACGATGCTGCGCTTAAAGACGTATTTACACCAGGGCCAGCAAGGAGAGGGTATGACAGTGCTAGGTGGCATGAGCCAAGAGGCAGCGCAGCAGTTTTTTGTGCTCTCCCAAGAAGCCTTACAAGAAGGGGGAAGCTTGTTTCAATACTACTACACAGCCCTGCCCTTACACGAAAAAATGGAAGAGTTTTTCAAGAGGAGGGAAGGAGATTTTTCACCCAGTCAAAGGGAAGAAAATTTCTTTCAAGAAGAGTCCTTTTACAATGACAGTTATAGTGTCAGGGGGGATATACACCAGCGCGTAATGCAGTATGCAGCAGCGAAAAGGTGCTATGATAAAGCCCTTAAGATGTATAAGGACCTTTATTCCGGTAACCACCCTCATGTAGCGAATTCCCTGAATAAGGTGGGTGTAGCCTGCGAGAGGCTAGGGGAAGCCAGCAAAGGGCTAAGGTATTATGAGCAAGCCCTGAAGATGAGACAGGCTCTTTATCCTGATCCTGGTAACCACCCTGATGTAGCAGCTTCCCTGAATAACGTGGGAGGTGCCCACCAGACGCTAGGGGAAGCTAAGAAAGGGCTAGAGTATTTGGAGCAAGCCCTGAAGATGAGACAGGCTCTTTATCCTGATCCTGGTAACCACTCTGATGTAGCAGCTTCCCTGAATAACGTGGGAGGTGCCCACCAGACGCTAGGGGAAGCCAAGAAAGGGCTAGAGTATTTGGAGCGAGCCCTGAAGATGTATGGGGCTCTTTATCCTGGTAACCACCCTGATGTAGCGGGTTCCCTGAATAACTTGGGTAGTACCTACCAGAAGCTAAAGGAAGCCAAGAAAGGGCTAGAGTATCAAGAGCAAGCCCTTGAGATGAGACAAGCTCTTTATCCTGGTAACCACCCTGATGTAGCGGGTTCCCTGAGTAACCTGGGAAGTGCCTACCAGAGGCTAGGGGAAGCCAAGAAAGGGCTAGGGTATCAAGAGCAAGCCCTTGAGATGTTTAAGGCGCTCTATGAGAAGCAATCCCACCCCGACCTAGCAAGGTCCTTGAATAACGTGGGGGCTGCCTATCAGGCGCTAGGGGACAAAAAACAAAGGCTTACGTACTATAAGCAAGCCCTGGAGATGTATAAGGTACTCTATGGGAAAAAAGTACTCTGGTGGAAAAAAGCCCACCCCGACCTGGCGAGTTCCTTGAATAACGTGGGGGCTGCCTATCAGGCGCTAGGGGACAAAAAACAAAGGCTTACGTACTATAAGCAAGCCCTGGAGATGTATAAGATCCTCTATGGGGACAAACCTCACCGCGATCTAGCGAGTTCCTTGAATCTAGCGAGTTCCTTGAATAACGTGGGGGCTGCCTATGAGGCGCTAGGGGACGCAAAACAAAGGCTTACGTACTATAAGCAAGCCCTGGAGATGTATAAGATCCTCTATGGGGACAAACCTCACCACGATCTAGCGAGTTCCTTGAATAAAGTGGGGGCTGCCTATCAGGCGTTAGGGGAAGCCAGCAAAGGGCTAGGGTATCAAGAGCAAGCCCTCCAGATGTATAGGGATCTTTACCCTGATAACCACCACGATGTAGCTAGGTCCCTGGATAACGTGGGTATGGCCTACCAGAGGCTAAGGGAAGCCAAGAAAGGGCTAGAGTATAAAGAGCAAGCCCTGAAGATGTTTAAGGCGCTCTATGAGAAGCAACCCCACCGCGACCTAGCGAGTTCCTTGAATAACGTGGGGGCTGCCTATCAGGCGCTAGGGGACGCAAAACAAGGGCTTACGTACTATAAGCAAGCCCTGGAGATGTATAAGATCCTCTATGGGGACAAACCTCACCGCGATCTAGCGAGTTCCTTGAATAAAGTGGGGGCTGCCTATCAGGCGCTAGGGGATGCAAAACAAAGGCTTACGTACCATAAGCAAGCCCTGGAGATGTATAAGATCCTCTATGAGGACAAACCTCACCCCGATCTAGCGAGTTCCTTGAATAACGTGGGGGCTGCCTATGAGGCGCTAGGGGACGCAAAACAAAGGCTTACGTACCATAAGCAAGCCCTGGAGATGTATAAGATCCTCTATGAGGACAAACCTCACCCCGATCTAGCGAGTTCCTTGAATAACGTGGGGGCTGCCTATGAGAAGCTAGGGGACGTAAAACAAAGGCTTACGTACTATAAGCAAGCCCTGGAGATGTATAAGGTACTCTATGGGAAAAAAGTACTCTGTGGGAAAGAAGCCCACCCCGATCTGGCGAGTTCCTTGAATAACGTGGGGGCTGCCTATGAGGCGCTAGGGGACGCAAAACAAAGGCTTACGTACTATAAGCAAGCCCTGGAGATGTATAAGGTACTCTATGGGAAAAAAGCCCACCGCGACCTGGTGAGTTCCTTGAATAACGTGGGGGCTGCCTATGAGAAGCTAGGGGACGTAAAACAAGCACACCCGTACTATAAGCAATCCGTGGAGATGCATAAGATCCTCTATCCTCACCCCGATCTAGCGAGGTCCTTGAATAGCGTGGGTAGTACCTACGATACGCTAGGGGAATCCAGCAAAGGGCTAGGGTATCAAGAGCAAGCCCTCCAGATAGCCCTCCAGATGTAAGGGCTCTTTATCCTGATAACCACCACGATGTAGCTAGGTCCCTGGATAACGTGGGTATGGCCTACCAGAGGCTAGGGGAAGCCAAGAAAGGGTTGGGGTATTTAGAACAAGCCCTGGAGATGCTGCGGGCGGTCTACCCTGCTAATCACCCCTCCATTCAGCAAATAGAGCAAAACTTGAGGAAACTTTCAGCTCAGCAAGTAGGAGAGAGCGATTTGTTCTTCCAGGCATGTATGGCAGGAAATGATAGTTTGGCAGCAAGTATGCCTATGGACACATTTGCAAAAGACCTACACGACACCCAAGGGAATCCTCTGATCTGCTGGATGGCTCAGCATGAGATGGTCAGTACTATAGAGCGAGTCTTGGGCCTGAGTTGGAACCCTAACCTCGCTAATACAAGTCATCTCTATCCCCTTCATTATGGAGCTGTGAAGAACCTGCCCCTTACCAGACTTTTGCTCCAAGGAGGAGCCCATCCTTATGTCCAAACAGCTAAAGGAAATACGCCTGCTCAGGCTGCTAGGAGTAAAGGCAAGGTAGATACGTTAAGTTTGCTATTGCCCTATATCGGAGAGCTCTCTTACAGAGATGCAGCCTCCTTTGAAGGATCTTATCAAGCCTATAAGCAGGGATTTTCCCAACGACAGCTCAACACTGAAGAGCTCTTGGCAGCTTTGGATGTAGGCCTTCAGCTAGGTGATGGGGAGCTAGTCAGAGCCGTTCAGGCTAGACAAAGCCCCCACTCCCTGCTAGGGCAGCTGATGGATCGGTATCCCTTAGCTGAAGCTGCTATCCAGGAGAGGCTTTCGGCTTATCGAGAGTAGCTCTATCAAGCAGCTGGAAGAAGCCTATGCACAGCATGATACAGAAGAGGCTATATGTAAAACTATGAAGAAGTGCTCAAAATCTTACCGGTAGCGCTCAGGGATGTGAGAAGAGGCATCTACCACAACTTGGGGTCTATGTACCACTGGAGCCTGCCCAAGCAAAATGAGCCCAGGCCATGGCACACACTAAATTCCAACTTGGAATATGCCCTTATGAAAATGTGAATGCTACCCCCTACACTAGCCCCTGAGCTTATCCAGGTAAACCTGGTAGAGCAGCTGACCTCGCCTGTCCAATGGTCCCAGACAGTTCAACGCATGATTCAGGATGGCGCGCAGTGCTTTCTAGAATGTGGACCTGAAAAGGTACTACAAAGATTAGTAAAAAGATGGATGCCACCGTAGAAGTAGGTACCATGCATGAGGAGTCCACATGATAGGTAGTCACAACCGCTTAGAAAAGGATTGCCCAGTGTTCTCCAGGCACAACTAATCTAGTACAAGAAGCATGTACGTGTTATGAGAGCTAAATTTTTCAACTGCACCCTAAGGCCCTTCTTGCAAAAGAGGGGAGTTTTTTAGCCTTGTCTTAAAAAGTGCTTTGGAGAAAATATACTGGGGTAGCTTAAGATGAGTGAACCATTGAGAAGACCACTCTTTTTCACTAAGGAGAATACGCTGCATGCATATAGACTACGTACGTTTCTCTTTTACCTTAGCTGCCTTGCCTTGCTTGCCACGTAGATAGTACAGCCTTGCTCTTCTAACAGCACCTTTGCGCACTAACTCTAGTTTATCAATGTTAGGAGAAAGAAGAGGAAAGATACGCTCTACCCCTACGCCATTAGAGACCTTCCTGACTGTAAACGTCTCGCCATTGGTGTTAAGATTCTTGCGTTGGATGACTGTGCCTTGAAACTGCTGGATCCTTTCCTTATTTCCTTCCTTGATTTTTACGTGTATGTTAACAGTGTCACCGGCCTTGAAATCAGGGAATTCTTGCCTGCGTTCGCTGTGTTTGGCTTCTACCAATTTGATCTGCTTGTTCATGTTAGGGTTGTATTATAAGGAGTGCAAATATAAGAATATTTTTCAAGTTATGTTTTGTGCACCAGACTTAGGTGGCTTCCCTAAAATATTTTTATTTTTAGGTCTTCTTTACAAGCATGAAAAAAATACGCAACTTTTGCATCATCGCCCATATTGACCATGGAAAGAGCACCTTGGCTGATCGGCTGCTAGAGACCACAAAAACCGTTTTAGCCAGGGAGCAGCAAGCGCAGCTACTAGATGACATGGACCTAGAGCGAGAACGGGGTATCACTATCAAGAGCCATGCGATACAGATGCACTACACCTTTGCAGGCAAAGCGTATGTGCTCAATCTGATTGATACGCCCGGCCATGTTGACTTTTCTTATGAAGTTTCTCGGTCTATTGCTGCCTGTGAAGGTGCCCTGTTGGTGGTAGATGCTTCACAAGGCATTGAAGCACAGACTATTGCTAACCTCTATTTAGCCCTGGAACACAACCTAGAAATTATTCCTGTACTCAACAAAATAGACCTACCAGGCGCCATGCCTGAGGAAGTCAAAGACCAGATTGTGGATTTACTGGGCTGTGAACGCGAAACTATCATTGCTGCCAGTGCCAAAGAAGGTATAGGCATTGAAGCTATCTTACAAGCTATTGTAGAACGCATTCCTGCGCCTAGCGGGATACCTGATGCTCCTTTGCAGGCCATGATTTTTGATTCTGTGTACAATTCCTTTCGGGGAGTAGAAATCTACTTCAGAATTTTCAATGGTACTATTAGCAAGGGTGATCAAGTCAAATTCCTTGGAACAGACAAAGCTTATGGGGTAGATGAGATTGGCATCCTCAAATTACACCAAATGCCCCAAATGTCGCTCAGTGCAGGTAACGTAGGCTACCTGATTTCTGGTATCAAAGACGCCAAGGAGGTCAAAGTAGGAGATACCATCACCCATATGAGCAACCCTTGCAGCATGGCTGTCAAAGGCTTTGAAGAGGTAAAGCCTATGGTGTTTGCAGGCATCTACCCCGTAGAGACAGACGAATATGAAGAGCTGCGCACATCCATGGAAAAATTGCAGCTCAATGATGCTGCCTTGGTATGGGAGCCTGAAACCTCTGCTGCCTTAGGTTTTGGCTTCCGGTGTGGCTTCTTGGGCATGCTACACATGGAAATCGTACAGGAGCGGCTGGAAAGGGAGTTTGACATGACCGTGATTACCACGGTCCCTTCTGTACAGTTCCACATCATCGACAAGCAAGGCCGTACAAAAGAAGTGAATGCTCCCTCTGAAATGCCTGATCCTAGCACGATAGACCACATTCAAGAACCCTTTATCAAGGCTCGGATCATCACTAAGCCTGAATTTATTGGAGGTATCATGAAGCTGTGTATGGATAAACGAGGTAAACTCAACAACCAGGTGTACCTGACTACGGACCGTGTAGAGCTTACCTTTGAGTTGCCTTTGGCTGAGGTTGTGTTTGACTTCTTTGACAAGCTCAAGAGTATTTCCAAGGGTTATGCGTCGTTAGACTATGAGCTCATAGGTTTTACGCCCTCTAGCTTAGTCAAGCTAGACATTATGCTCAATGGTGAAAAAGTAGATGCGCTCTCTGCCATTGTGCACCGAAGCAAAGCCTATGAATGGGGTAAGAAACTCTGCGAAAAATTAAAGGAACTCTTGCCTCGTCAAATGTTCGAAATTGCTATCCAAGCAGCAATTGGCACCAAGGTCATTGCCCGGGAAACAGTTAAGGCCTTGCGAAAAAATGTAATAGCCAAGTGTTATGGAGGTGACATTTCAAGAAAAAGGAAGCTACTGGAAAAGCAAAAGAAAGGTAAAAAGCGTATGCGCCAAATAGGTTCTGTGGAGATACCGCAAGAAGCGTTTCTAGCAGTTTTAAAGTTAGACTAAGCAAGGTCTAAATAATGATCACTGGATGCATTAACAGGGGAGCTTTATCCAAAACCATACTATCTGCAGACAAAAATGACACTCAGGTTAACCCAAGGGCACCACGCATCACTGATATTGCATCACTAAAAATGGTTCTTCTGGACGGAAAAGCAGTGGCACAGGTTATCCAGCATCAACTCATACAGCAGGTGCAAGCGATCCAAGCACGCGGAGGTCGAGCGCCCCATTTGGCGATAATGCTGATAGGGGAAGATCCAGCCAGTCACACCTATGTCAAGGCCAAGCGCAAGGCATGCCAAACAATAGATTTTCAGACTACCTTAATCCAGCACAAGGATATCCAGGAAGCAGCATTACTACGACTAATTGATCAGGTAAATGACGATTCCCAAATTGATGGACTCATTGTACAGCTTCCTTTGCCTCAGCACATCAGCGTACCAAACATTATCAACCGTATTCAACCTGAAAAAGATGTAGATGGGTTCCACGCCTTTAACTATGGCAGGATGGCCCGCAACCTACCCACCCACATACCTGCTACGCCATTAGGCATTTTAATCCTACTAGCACATTACCAGATTGAAACCCACGGCAAGCACTGTGTGATTGTGGGCAGAAGCCCTACCGTAGGCGCACCGCTCAGTATTTTGATGAGTCGTGATGGGTATCCAGGCAATGCTACCGTAACCCTTTGCCACAGCCACACCCAACAGCTTAGCAAGCTAACCTGCCAAGCAGATATCTTAGTGGTTGCCGTAGGGCAGCCCAAGCTCATTACAGCCCATATGGTCCAAAAAGGGGCAGTGGTGATTGATGTAGGCATTACACGTGTGCCTGATTCAACCCAAAAGGCGGGTTATCGCCTTCAGGGTGATGTAGACTTTGCCAATGTAGCACCACGGTGCGGTTATATTACTCCTGTGCCCGGAGGAGTGGGGCCTGTGACCATTGCTGCCTTACTCCTGAACACGCTGCGCGCAGCCCAGAAAAGGGTCTATACTGCAAGGCAAGATAAGCTCTTGTAGCACCCCCCTACAGGCTACTTGCATGGGCGCAGCGCTCTTGGCATGCTGCGTTTTCATGAAGCGCTTCATAGAAAGTTCTGTGTAGAACGCTCTAGCAAGCTCCTCTTTATAAATAGCAAGTAGCAGCCCCTCACTAGCCTTAGGGCTGTTCTAGATGATTGAGAATTGCTTGCTGCTATTACCAAAGACTCTACTTTTCTTTTCTAAAAATAAACGAAGCGTTTTTCCTATCCTCAAACCATGAGGTTGCTCTACGTTAGCATGGTAGCTTCCTGGCTCAGGCTGGTAGTCTTCATACCACGCTTCTAGGATTGTTAGGGTAGTAGGTCGATTATTAGTCCCGTCCATAGTCTTAGTAGCATCTACAAAAAACAAGTTTTCTTCTTTTTTTAAAGCTGCTTTCATGGAAGTGGTAGCACCCATTTCCCACATAAAGCAAAACAGATCTGCTTCGGTAAGGGTTTGTTTATCTGGTTGATTGACCTGGCTTAAGAAAGCTTTGAAAGAGGTTGCTCCAAGTTCGTGCTCCATTGCCTCTATTTATGGTACAAATGTTTTACACTTGTGCCTTGTGCGCCGAACTCAAATAGCAACGCTACGATCAATTGATGTCTCTTGTATATATAGGACTTAGTAGTCTTAACTTAGCTCCTTGCACTTGAGTAAAAGTATTCCTAAAGCCGCACAAGTGAAAAACACTTGCGTGATAAGGCATAAGCGCTATCCTCTGTTGACAAGTAAGGAACAGCTAAAAAGTTTTTAGAAGCCTTCATGCAAATGAAACTTGTATAGTATATTAGTCCTTCGAGATAAACCGTTTAGATGAGGTACCCTATATTGTTGCACTGCCAATCTAAGTTGGCCCTTTGGGCTGCCTTAGTCATGTTTTGGTCGTTGCCTGGCCCCATGGCAAAAGCAGCATCTTCCACGCAAATAGGAAACACAACCTATGAGCAACAGCTAGATCTTCCTGAAAAAGCAGCAAAGCTCGAAACTGCTGAAGCACATGCAGGTAATTATGGGGAAGTTGCCCATGACTTGCCTCCTGGCTGGCTGGCTATTCCCTTTGTCTTTCTTTTGCTGATGATTGCTACAGGTCCCCTACTGTATGAGCAGTTCTGGCACAAGCACTACCCCAAAGTAGCCATACTGTTGGCAACGTTTGTGATTGCTTATTACCTTTTAGCGCTACATGACTTTGTAAAGCCTGTAGAAGCCCTTGTGGAATATATTCAGTTCATTGCATTGATTGCCTCCTTGTACATAGCTTCTGGCGGTATTCTGATAAAAGTCAATAAAAGGGTTACAACCCTGACAAACCTAGGGTTGTTATTCACCGGTGCTCTGATAGCCAACTTAATTGGTACTACTGGTGCTTCTATGCTGCTTATTAGGCCCTACATAAGACTTAACCAAGGCCGGATCAGGCCATACCATATTGTGTTCTTCATCTTTATGGTCAGTAACATAGGGGGCGCCCTCACACCTATTGGTGATCCACCGCTCTTTTTAGGCTTTTTAAGTGGAGTACCTTTTTTCTGGACATTGCACCACAATCTACTGCCCTGGCTGGTAGCACTGCTGCTACTAGGGGCTTTCTTTTATTGGCTAGATAGCAACAACACAAGCAGCACAGAAGTATTTTCTACAGACCCAACAAAGCCTAATATATGCCTGGTGGGTAAGCGTAACTTTATTTGGCTAGCCATCATTATTGGGGCTGTATTTATAGATCCCAACGTCTTTGGGTGGGTACCTGCCATCCATTACGGCCATCACATCTTTTCTTTCTTAAGGGAGCTTATCTTGCTGAGCATAGCCTGGCTCTCTTACCACTATGCAGACCCGCATGCATTACAAGAAAATCAGTTTAGTTTAGCACCACTCAAAGAGGTCGTGTTGATCTTTTTGGGCATATTCGGCACCATGATCCCTGCCCTAGAACTGATTAGTGCCTTTGCTAAATCTGAAGTTGGACACGCAATCATCACGCACAACACCCTTTACTGGGGAGCTGGTATTTTCTCCTCTATTTTAGACAATGCCCCTACTTACCTCAACTTTAGTGCAGCTAGCATGGCTGCTCATGGGGCTGACATTCTTGAACTGCAAGATGTCAAGGCATTTGCCGCTGGAGGTATTTTTGACAACTCTGTACTGCAGCTCAAAGCTATCTCTATTGCTTCTGTATTCTTTGGTGCCATGACTTACATTGGCAACGGTCCTAACTTTATGGTTAAAGCCATTGCTGAGCAGCTAGGTATCCGAATGCCCTCTTTTTTTGGTTATATCCTTTGGTTCTCTATCCCTTTGCTACTGCCTGTCCTGGTTATGATCTGGCTGTTGTTTTTTGCCTTTGTATAGAACAGCCTCAGTGTGGTTAGCTACGTTGTACGGATTCTAGCGCAGTGCTTACATTTGTAGGGTAAGACTCCAGGTTTTACCTAGCTTGAGCAAATGTTTAAGATTCGGCAAGTTATTAAGGGAATAGGGCTCTTACTAAGCTGTGCATTGCTGGTAGCTGCTATTGTGTTTGCCGAAGCAAGGCAAGTTGGTAGGACCTGTCAGGCCATTGACATAGCGATTATTGGCAATGCAGCACAGCAGTTTGTTGAAAAGGAGGAGTTACTCAAGCAGCTTACTGCCAATAATTGCATTCCCATCGTTGGTAAGCCTCTGCAAGCATTAGTTACCCGGCAGATTGAAAATACTATCAAGTGTAATAATTTTGTTCGCAGAGCGATCGCCTACAAAAGCTGGAAGGGAAGCTTAAAAATAGCGGTTACTCCCAGAAGAGCCATTGCTAGGATGCTTTATGCACACCAGCCAAGTCAGTATATTGATGAAGAAGGTGTAATATTACCTTTATCAGACCATTACACAGCAAGAGTACTCCTTATAGAAATAGAGAGACTGAGTGGGGTCAGCCGTAACCTTCAAGAAAGTATTTATGGTAGGGCATTATTGGATTTATTGACCTATATCGATCGTGAGCCACTTTGGCGTTCTCAAATTGTGCATATGTGTATTGATCAACAAGGAAAGATCACCATGCACACGCAGATAAGCAAACAGCGTGTGGAGCTTGGCAAGCCTGAATCGATAGAAAAAAAGTTCACAAAGCTGCAGCTTTTTTACAAAAAAATTATCCCTTACAAAGGATGGAACACCTATGGGCGTGTCAACCTTGAATTTGCTAACCAAATACTCTGTGAATGAAGCATGGAAAAGGAAAAAATTACCGTAGGGCTTGACATAGGTACCACTAAAATCTGTGCGCTTGTAGGAAGAAAAAATGAACACGACAAGCTTGAGGTATTAGGCATGGGCAAGGCAGTGTCAGATGGTGTTGTAAGAGGAATAGTAACCAACATTGATAAGACAGTTATTGCTATTGAAAAAGCTATTCAAGAGGCAGAAGACAGCGCTAACATTGATATCAATGTGGTCAATGTAGGTATTGCTGGTCGCCATATCAAAAGCACAATTCACCGAGGCAGTATTACCCGTGAGGCAGTCAATGAAGAAATTACCGTAGAAGATGTAGCCAAGCTTACCAATGACATGTACAGGATTGTGACCCCACCAGGAAGCGAAATTATTCATGTAACGCCTCAGAACTATACGGTCGATTATGAAGGAGGTATCAAAGATCCAGTGGGCATGTCAGGGGTGAAGCTCGAGGCAGATTTTCACATCATCACTGCTAAAACCAGTGCTATCAACAATCTGTACAAATGTGTAAGAAGAGCTGGCTTAGAAATAGAAATGCTTGTCCTAGAGCCGCTTGCCTCTAGCCTTGCTGTGCTAAGTAATGAAGAAAAAGAAGCAGGGGTATGCCTGGTAGACATAGGTGGTGGCACGGTAGATATCGCTATTTTTCATGATTCGATTATACGCCACACTGCTGTACTGCCTTTTGGAGGCAACACAATCACCGCAGACATCAAGCAGGGCTGTATGGTCATGGAGTACCAAGCAGAGTTATTAAAAACTAAGTTTGGCAAGGCCATTACTGAAGAAACAGGTGCTAACGAAATCATTACTATTCCAGGGCTTAGAGACCGCCAGCCCAAAGAAGTCTCCGTACGCAATTTAGCTTGCATCATCGAGGCAAGGATGGAAGAAATTATTGAACTTGTTCATACAGAAATTATTGTATCAGGGTTCCAAAACAAGCTTGCAGGGGGCATTGTGATCACTGGTGGTGGAGCACAGCTTCAACATGTCAAGGAGTTATTTGAATATGTAATTGGCTTGGATACAAGAGACGGCTACCCCAACGAACACCTAGGCAAGGGTAGAATCGATGAATTTAAGAGTCCTATATATGCCACTAGCGTTGGCTTAGTGCTCATAGGATTTAGGGCCTTAGATTACCGAGAGGAATACTATAGAAACTCTAAAGGGGCTAGCAGCAAGTCCTTCAAACCAAACAGTAAAAAAGCAAAGCAAAACCCAGACTTCTTCCGAAGGATTTTGAATAAAACCAAAGGACTGTTAATCGATGATTATGATGGATAGTTATGGGTTAGTAACTAGAAGCTAGCGTTAAGCTATATTCCCTTAAAAATAAGCCATTGGATGCTTACACTGTAATCTGTGTTGTATAACTGATCCTTCAATGAGACCTTCGTAAAATAAAGTATTTAATCTCCTCTTATAGCTTGAAATGCATATTTTTTGAGAGTTGCTACAGCTCTCATAATGTTTTTGAAGCTAAGCTTGGTTGTCTGTTTGAGCCTTGTTGTAAATTATGCGTGATTTTCTTTGTATGCAAAAAAGTGTAAACTACTCCCTAAAACTTTAAAAATTTTCTCGCTTGCAATGGACTACAAAAAACACCGCTGAGTAGGGTGAAATAATTTTACGATAATAGCTGTTATGAGTTATGGAAAAAGGCGCCTATAGATTTGACCTGCCAAGGCACCACAATTCGATTATCAAAGTAATTGGGGTAGGTGGTGGTGGTGGCAATGCTGTGAACAATATGTACAAACGTGGGATCAAAGATGTGGCGTTTGTGGTTTGTAATACCGATGCACAAGCTTTGACAAGCAGTCCTATACAGAACAAGCTCCAGATTGGAATTGACCTTACCTTAGGACTAGGGGCTGGGGCTAACCCTGAAGTAGGTAAAAATGCCGCCATTGAGAGTAAAGCTGACATTAAAGCCTTACTGAATGACGGGACCAAAATGGTCTTTATTACTGCGGGTATGGGGGGTGGTACAGGCACGGGAGCAGCACCAGTGATTGCAAGCATCTCTAGAAAGTTAGGCATTCTGACCGTAGGTATTGTTACACTTCCCTTTTCTTTTGAGGGGAAAAAAAAGCTCCAGCAAGCTCAGGAAGGCATCAAAGAGCTGCGACAACACTGCGACACCGTACTGGTGATCCTCAATGACCGCTTGAGAGCAATATTTGGCAACCTGTCTATTGGCAATGCCTTTGCCCAAGCTGATAGCGTATTAACTACTGCTGCTAAAAGCATTGCAGAGATTATCACTGTTCCTGGCTATGTGAATGTAGACTTTGAAGATGTCAAGACTGTCATGAAAAATGCAGGCGCAGCCGTGATGGGATCAGGCCAGGCAGAAGGAGAAGAGAGAGCCCTGAAGGCTGCTGAAGCAGCTTTAGCTTCACCCCTATTAGATTACAAGGATATACACGGTGCTAAAAAGATCTTGCTTTCTATTGTTTCGGGCCAGGAAGCAGAACTCCAGATGGATGAGCTCACCATCATTACAGACTACATCCAAGAACAGATCGGGGTTGATGCAGAGATGATCTTTGGACATGGCTCTGAGTCTCAACTTAAAGAAAGCCTCAGGGTAACGGTCATCGCTACAGGCTTTGAGGAAAAAGGCTATACAAGAGAGGTACCCACATCAGCAGCATTCACTAGCCCCTCAAGCGTTCAACAGGGTTATCTCTTTGAAATTGCAGACCAGCAACAACCAGAAAATGGCCAACCTGCTAGGACTTCCCGCAATGCTACAGTGACACGGACAGGAAAGAGAAAAAAAATTGAGGAACAAGAAGTGGCTGCTATGCATGACTTAGAGCACAAAAAACAGTATTTACATCAGTGGGCTCAGGAGTCTGTAGAAGCACAGAAGAAAAAAGAAACAACTTTAAGTGAAGAAAAAATTAAAGAGTGGCTAGAAGTACCGGCCTATTTGCGAAAAAATGTACAGCTTCAGCCAATACCTTCTTTGCCTGAAGAGGAAACTACCTGTTACCATCTGGGCGATGATGAAGCTGTTAGTGAGCAAGCTGACTGAGGATCCTTGTCCATAATTACGCTTTCCTTGGATTCATAGGGCCCCTTTAGAGCCTATCTTTAATAATGTATTATTCCCTCTGCTTGTTCCTCGAGTAGTTGTAGATATTGTTGGTTAGCCAGTACTGTTGTTAGTTGGCTATCGCTGATATTGGCCAGGCGAGGTTTGAGTGGGTAAACGTGCATTTTCAGATAGTGAAAGATATCTGTAAGGTGGCTCATAGCAAACAGCCCTCCTTGAGGGCCTTTGGATACACTTACCATAGCACATTTTTTCCCTTTAAAGGTGTCAGGAAACTGAAGACCATCGATAAATGCTTTGAAAACTCCAGGAAAAGAGCCGTTGTACTCAGGAATGATGAATACATATTTCTGAGTGGTTTCTATGATTGCTCGCAGACGGTTGAAGTCAGGATGCTTGCCGCTATTTTCGTACAAAGCACTGCTGGTAAAGTCAGCAGGCAAATCCGTAAGCTTCAATACTTGGTTATCGCAGCCTTTCTGGCGCAAAAGTTCTGCATAATAGTCAGCTAACTGGGCGGTCAAAGAGTTTTTGTGGTTGGTGGCAGAGACAATGGTGATTTTTGTACTAATCATGAGTATAGATAGGGTATTGGGTTGGTGCTTGAGGGCCTAAAAATACAAAATGTGCTATGGAAATAAAACTTTCCCTTAGCTTTGTGCGCTCATGATATGGGTTGGCGCATGGGCTACATAGGAAAAATAGTCTTTGCAGCATCTGACCAAATGCATGGATCTACTTATTATGCTAGCACCTGAA
Organism: uncultured Cytophagales bacterium; assembly: GCA_963705385.1. GTDB lineage: Bacteria > Bacteroidota > Bacteroidia > Cytophagales > Amoebophilaceae > MFD02979-c5. The sequence continues at coordinate 884,823 of OY970075.1, read as the reverse complement.
GGGCAAAAGAAAAATCAAGCTGCTTGACAGCGCTTCCTGCCGCCATGCCGGAGGCTATACTTGCTGAGCTTTACAAGTTGCCTTGTGTAATCCCGTTTTCCTGCCGTCCTTTTGTAGCTAGCTGATGAAATTCTTCTTAAGGCCTGAAATGACAAATGTCTCAAGGAGAACTTCCTAAGTCTATCTCAATGAACCGATAAGCAAATGCACAAGTGGCCTCAGTCACCCAATGACTCATCTATAGTTGTCGACCAGCTTTCCAAGCGCTTTAAGCAGCAAATTGTTGTCCACCAACTTTCTTTTCCAGTAGTCAAGGGACAAACCTTGGGCTTCTTGGGTCCTAATGGGGCTGGAAAATCTACCACCATGAGGATGCTTACAGGTTATTTAAGGCCCTCAGGGGGAAGTATACATGTTTGTGGCCATGATCTCAGCAAGCACCCTCGACAAGCCCAGCAATGCATTGGTTATTTACCTGAGCACAATCCGCTTTACTTGGAAATGTACGTACACGAGTACCTTCAATTGATGGGTAGCATCCATGGCCTGAGGCGTAAGCAGTGTCTAGCCAGGGCTAAAGAAGTTGTAGAAAGGTGTGGCATCATAGAGATGCAAAACAAAAAAATTAAAACACTCTCAAAAGGGTATCGCCAAAGGGTAGGTTTGGCTCAAGCATTGATCCATGACCCTGCTGTGCTCATCTTAGACGAGCCTACCACGGGTCTAGACCCTAACCAGCTGCGCGAGATAAGGACCCTCATCAAAGAGGTCAGCCGTGACAAGGCTGTTATCCTTTCTACCCATATCATGCAAGAAGTAGAGGCTTTGTGTGATCAGGTGCTCATTATCAACTATGGTAGAATGATTGCTCATGATACGCTAGCAAATCTAGCTACCCCAAGCAGCTGTCGGTTGATCGTAGAATTTAAAGGACCCGTCTCAGTGGCTGATTTGGAGCAATTGGAAGGCGTTCAGAGCGTGCAAACGCTTGCTGAGCATAAATACGTGTTGCATACTAGCAATGAGCAAGATATGCGCGAGGTGCTGTTTCTTTTTGCCCAAGAAAACGCCTTGACCTTGCTAGGCCTGGAACAACAAAAAAGCTCGGTAGAAGAAATTTTTCAACAGCTTACAGCAGAAGGTTAGCCTATAGGATCCACCTAGGGTGGGTCCCTTGGCTTTGTGCTAAGCTGAGTTACCAGCGAGCTCCTTGGCCTTTGTGTGTCCTCTCAGAGCATACAATTTATAGGTGACCCATCAGCTCCTAAGAGAGCTTCTCAATGGCAAGGTTGTGGTTGGTGTAGATGCAGATATCTGCTGCAATGGTAAGGCTTTCTCTGACTATATCTTCTGCGCTTAAATGGGAAGCGTGCCTTTTCAAGGCAATGGCTGCTGACTGGGCATACATACTACCTGACCCTATGGCAGCAATCTGATTATCTGGTTCAATTACATCGCCTGTACCAGAGATGATGAGCAATTCCTCGTTATTGGCTATTACGAGCATAGCCTCAAGCTTACGCAGGTAGCGATCCATCCGCCAGTCTTTGGCCAACTCAATAGCCGAGCGCTTCATATTGCCTGTATAGCTTTGTAGCTTTTCGTCAAAACGCTCTAGTAAGGTAAATGCATCTGCTGTAGAGCCAGCAAAGCCCGTTATGATCTTGCCATCCATAAGTTTTCTAAGCTTCTTGACATTGCTCTTGGCCACTGTGTTGCCCAAAGTTACTTGCCCATCTGCTCCAATGGCAACCTCGTTGTTGTGGATGACTGCAATGACAGTAGTAGATTTTACCTGGGTATGGTTAGAAGGTTGGGCTGTTCGACTATTGGGGTTTTTGGACATGGTCTATTGTATTATTTTATAGGTGCAACAACTAGATAATCCAGTAAGTAAAAAGGTCAATAAACAAGCATCTTCATGGGATCTTCCAAAAATGCTTTAAAGGTTTTGAGAAAGGAAGCACCTACAGCACCATCTACAGCCCTGTGGTCGCAAGATAAAGTAGCCTTCATCACATGTCCAGGGACAATGGCCCCTTCTTTTACAACAGGAATTTGTTTGATCTCACCTATGGCTAGGATACAGGCTGCCGGAGGGTTGACAATAGCTGTGAAAGCTTCAATTCCTAGCATGCCTAAGTTAGAAATAGTAAAAGTACTTCCTTCCCAATCTTGAGGCTGTAGTTGTTTGTTATGGGCTTTTTGGCTCAATGCTTTTACTTCTGTTGCAAGGTGCACCAGCGGCTTATTGTCGGCAAAGCGCACTACAGGAACCAAAAGCCCTTCCTCTACGGCTATGGCTACTCCAATGTGTATGTGCTTGTTATAACGTATTGTGTTGTCAAGCCAGGCTACATTGACTTCAGGATGCTGCCTGATGGCTAAAGCAGCTGCTTTAATGATGAGGTCGTTGAAAGATATTTTGACCTGGGCATATTCATTGATGCCAGGGCGTGCTGCCACAAGCTGATCCATGTCTACCTGAATAGTCAGGTAAAAGTGAGGGGCACTCAACTTGCTTTCAGAAAGGCGCTTGGCAATGGCCTTGCGCATCTGTGAAATAGGGATATCTTTATAAGCTTCTTCCCCTACTATAGGAGGCAGGGTGATGCTAGGAAGGAGTTGAGCAGAGAAACCTATAGGTATAAAACCTTCTACATCGCGCTTGGTAATACGTCCTCTTTCTCCTGTACCCTCAATAGTGGCTAGGTCATAGCCCTTTTCTTGGGCTACCTTTTTAGCCAGGGGAGAAGCAAATATTCGCTGGGCTGTGGGGTCATATTTTTCCGGTGTAGCTGGGGTAGGTTCTGGAGTGGAAGTTGACACGGAAGTAGGAGTTGGTGCTGGAAGCGGACTTGGTGTAGTCTTCGCTTCTTGCTGTTGGGGTAGTTGCTTAGCTTCCTCTAACAAGACAGCAATGTCTTCTCCTTTTTCGCCAATAATGGCAATCACCCCATTGACAGGTGCTGCTTCTTTTTCTTTGACGCCGATATAAAGCAAAATTCCATCTTCATATGCTTCCAGCTCCATGGTAGCCTTGTCTGTTTCTATCTCTGCTAGTATGTCTCCTGCTTTTATAACATCTCCTTCTTTTTTCAGCCAACTAGCGATAATTCCCTCCTCCATTGTGTCGCTCATCTTGGGCATTCTGATTACTTCTGCCATAGTATTTATTTCAGTAAAGTTCTAAAAAGTAGAGAATAATGCACAAAATGAAAGTTAGAGAACGTCTTCATATCCCCCTTTTATTTCTTGAATTCAAAAATTTAGTAAAAACAAAGGCCTGAGATAACCTTTCTCATCTTCTGTTATTGAGTAAACATACCGTACGCCTAGTTTTAGCGGCATAGGTAGCAAAAAAAGGTGTGTATCTACTAACAAATCTAGGCCTAAACAGTGAGGGTTCGTGGATAGAGATGCATTGGACTCATGCCTAAGCTCACCAAATATATTAGCTCTTAACCGTTTTATGTAAACTAAAGAAGATACATCCCAATCAAGGTAACCAATAGGAAAGGCATAAATTGCCTCTAAACTCCGTATGTCTGCAAACTCTTTTAGCCATTGGCTAGAAGTAGGGAGCTGAGGCAAGCCAAGGAGTTCTTTTTCTTCCTTGTACTTGTAGGTTCCGCTCAAGTACAGGGAGTGGTGCTTGACCAAACCAGGAAAATAAAGTTTTATTTGGGAAAAAAAGCATCGTTCTTGCCTGTTTCCTCCATAAGGGGTATGCGTATATCCTATGCTAAGTCCCTGGAGCCACGGGATATTGATATCTCTTGAACTACTTTTGGAATACCTTGAAAAGGATGCTTTATAATTTTGCGTGAACCAGGAATGCTTGTTTTTTGAGAGAATGCCACCATTGCGTGAACCAGGAATGCTTATTTTTTTGTGAATATCGCCACCAACTTCGCCAGAGAGTTTATGAGTATACTGTCCATGCATGAATTTTAAAGGAAAATTGAGTGCTAAACCTGCGTTGTATCTATCCTTAGGCTTATTGTAATCTGTCGTAATTGACCCTTTTAGGATGATGATGGGATAGCAAGCCTTGTAAACAAGTTGTATAAAAACGTTTCCAAAATTCTGTTTTAGGTCATATATGTAACCCGCCCTGGCTGTAGTGGTGCTTAATAAGTCTTTTGAAATGAATCTCAATCCTAGCTCTTCTAGTTCTAGCTTTCCTTGGTTGGAATTGAACTTAAAGTGGGGCGGCCAGCTATGTATATTCAAACAGTGCTTCCATGGGTAGTAATCTTCAATAAGGTATTCATGGTCAGGTACTTGCTTGAGCAGGTTACCATTATTTTCTTGCGCTACGAGTGGTTCATGGTAGTTGATCGACCTGTTTTCCAGCTCTTCCAAAGGTGTCCACTGCTGAGGAGCAAAGGGCATCTTCACAACATCCATCCCATCTCTAGTGAAGTCATTAAAGAAAAGCCACTGGCCATCTACTGATAGGGCAGGGTTATAAGCACCATATTTTCTGGAAGTGACTTGGTAGTGCTGGCGATTTTTTAGGTCAATCGCATAAATGTTATCAATGCCGCTGTATGCACTGTTGTAAAGTACATATTGCCCCTGCATGCTTGGACAGCCTATGTGCTCCTCTGAGTAGGGTAGTAAATCTTGCCTTTCTCCTGTGGTTGTATTGATAAGTGCAATGGTAGTTTTTTGCTGAACATTTTTGATTACAACGATGTGCTGGCCATCTGCTGCCCACCTGGGCGTTATATAGAAATGATTTTCAGGATTAGGGAGACGCCGCAACACCTGCCCATTTTCAGCATCCAAGATTACTAGCTGGTGGTTATAAGTTTCATCGCTTTCAAAGGCTACAATTTTTGTAGCATCAGGCGATAGGGCAGCTGAGCTATACCTGCTCTTGTGCGTCAGCGTTTTTAGCTGGTTAGTTTTAGTATCAAAAAGCTGTATGATAGAGTAAGTAGGAGCGTGCCACAAAAGGTCAGGAACTTCTTCAACCCATGCTACTTTACCTTGGGCTAAGGAAAAGTTTGTGCCCTTGTCTATGTAACCAGGTGTAAAAATTTTACGTTCTTGTTGATGCTCATCCAGTAACACAAAACACGGTACTGTACCTATTCCAGACTTAAGCACCATGATGTTTCCCTTTTGCTCTATTTGCGGATAATCGTAGTCAGTGTAGTCAGTATTATTTCTTGGATTGATTTGCTGTGCTGGCGTGATTTTAAGCCCTTGCAGCTGCTTTTTCCAGAGGTCTTGGAGCTCTTGATTGGTATCTTGGTAGATTTGGCTAGGCGTTCTACCTGTAGCTTCCTCGACAGCTGTAAAAAACAGTTTGGGTGTGGTAGTACTTTGGAGTATATCTGCCAAGACGTTAGGACCATATTTCCTTCGCAGATGCGTTGTCATGTAATAGCCAACTCGATAATGGTCAGGAAGCTCATCCTTGAAAGAACCTAAACTCTGCTTCTGATAACTGAACTCACCTTTTTCCAAAAGATTTACTTTGTAAAGAAGTGAGAAGTAAGGTATGCGCCCCCTACCACTTTGGGTAAGTGCTGTCTCTATACCTACGGCATCGCCTTCAAAGAACCACCTTGGCGCACTGCTAAACATTGCTTGCGCAAAGAAAGAGTCACCACCTAGCCAATACGCAAGCTTTTTGAACCCTTGGCGTAGCTTTGCACCCTGTACAACATGCCTAAATTCGTGAACAGCCAATAGGTTGAGCCAATCATTAGTACCCACAAAATTGTAGGCTTGTGGAGGGAAAGTAAAAAACTCAACCCGAAGGGGCGACAGCTTGTAAGCACCGTTGAAAGTGACCTTCTGGTTTTTGAGTATAATAGAAATCTCGGATGGATTTACACCCAGCGACTTGGCCACTGGCTCGTACAGGCATTCTAAGGTATTGGCCAGCCTTCTTGCTTCTCGACTGAAATTATCTTTGAAGATAATATTAAAATGAGGTGTACGCATGCGATACCATTGCGTAGGAGGGGTATCATGTGCCCATAGGCTAGTTGTCATAGCCAGCATGAGGACTCCGATAAGTCTTAGCGTAGCTTTTTGTTTCATTTTTTAAGATGGCAAGGAGAGCTGAGCTACTTAGGCATAAATCGGTAAAGAAAGGCCCCTAGGATAGAAAAAATAATATTAGGCGTCCATATAGTGAGTAATAGATAGGTTCCCTTGGCCTCTGCGATCCCCCTTGAGAACAAAAATAAAGCGATGTATACAAATGCCAGGATAAAGCCAAGGGCAATCTGTAGACCCACTCCGCCTCTTGTTTTATGCGCTGAAACTACTATGCCAATAAAAGTCAAAATGATTGCAGCAAAAGGTGACATGTAACGGACGTACTTCTCTGTCAGGAAAATATGGACATTATCTGCTCCTTTATCTTTCAGCGACTTAATATAGGCATTTAGCTCAGGCAAGGTCAGCGTTTCATGCGCCCTAGGATTGATGCTAAAATCATTAGGATGCAGGTTTAAAGTTCTGTCTACTGTACTGCCGTAGCTAATATGCTCTTCTAGGCCATCAATTTTTCTAACCATCCAATCTTTGAGCCGCCACTTTTTTTCCTCTTCTAGCCATTGCATTCTTTGGGAAGACAGTTTTTCTACTAGCTGGTTATCTCTGATGGTCTCTATAGTTACGTTGATACCTGAATTATTATAAGTCCGGTAGCGCTGTACATAGAGATAAGTGTCTGACGCAAGCCTGATATGAAGGTGTTTTGAGCGACTGTGTAAGCCTTGATCAATGTACTCTGATTCAAAGGCTATCCTTTTTATATTAGATTTAGCAAGAATCCAGCCTGTCAAGGAAAAACTAAACAGCACAATTACCATAGCCCCCATGAAATAAGGGAACAAAAAGCGTGGGAAGCTTACTCCGCTGCTTAAAATAGCGATAATCTCTGTACGTTGCGCAAGTCTGGAAGTAACAAATACCGTTGTGATGAATACAGTAATAGGGGTAAGTAAATTGATGATAAAAGGAATGTAAGCAGCATAGTACTCTAGTAGCTCTTGGTAGCTTAGATTATATCTAATGTAGTACTCATTTTTTTCAGCAAAGTCGACCAGTGTGATGACCACTATGAGCATGCCGAGGATGAAGGAAAAAGTGAATAAGAACTTTTTGAGTATGTAGCGGTCTAGAATTTTCATAATCACTTAAAGCTTCTCCATAAGCACCTTGAGCATCTTGTTTTTCCAACTTACAAAGGTACCTTTAAAAACTTGTTCCCGTGCTTGTTTGACAAGCCATAAATAAAAAGTTAGGTTATGGATACTGGCAATCTCTGCTCCCAAAATTTCTTTGGCATGGAACAAGTGGTTTAGGTAAGCCTTGGTATAATAGGTGCTTACGTGCCTTCCTAACTGCTCATCAATAGGGCTAAAATCTTTCTTCCACCTTTTATTCTTGATATTAATAACACCTTTTGTAGTAAAAAGCATGCCATTCCTTGCGTTACGCGTAGGCATTACACAATCGAACATATCTACACCCAGGGCAATACACTCCAATAGGTCGCGGGGCGTACCTACCCCCATCAAGTAGCGAGGTTTGTCTGCAGGGAGTATGTCACACACCCAGGAGGTTACTTCATATAACATACCATCAGGATGACAAACACCTCCAATAGCATTACCAGCCCGGTTAGCTGCTGCAATGGCGGCTGCAGATTGTTCTCTGAGATCTTTGTAGATACTTCCCTGTACAATTGGAAATAAAGTCTGGTAGCTGTTTTGCTCCGTCATGGTTGCATCAAAGTGGTCGCAGCATCGCTTTAACCATCGGTGCGTTAGTTCCATAGAAGTTTTGGCATAAGCATAAGAACAAGGATGTGGCGTGCATTCGTCCAAAGCCATGATCACATCTGCCCCAATACTGCGCTGTATGTCTACAGCTCGTTCTGGTGTAAAGGTGTGTTGAGAGCCATCGACATGTGACTTGAAGGTAACGCCTGCTTCAGTCAGTTTCCTTTGCTGCGCTAATGAGTATACTTGATAGCCACCGCTGTCTGTGAGGATAGGCCTGTCCCAGCCCATAAATTGATGCAAGCCGCCAGCTGCTTCCAACACCTCAAGTCCTGGCCTTAAATAGAGATGATAGGCATTGCCTAGGATGATTTCTGCCTTGACCTCTTCATACAAAGTTTTTTGGTGCACTGCTTTGACCGTGCCTGCTGTGCCTACAGGCATGAAGATAGGCGTGTGAATTTTGCCTCTGCTGGTGGTAATGACCCCTACTCGTGCTTTGGAGTGCGGGTCTATTTGCTGTAGTTCAAATTGCATATTGCTGCGGCTACTGATATTTGCAGGGCAAAGGTAGGCTTTTGAGGCGCTACTTAGCATGTATCGTACCAATAGCTACTATCAAAAGGTAGTGGATAGATGTAATGTTCGTTCAAAAAGCAGAACTTTTTTTAAGCTTTATTAGATCTTAATAGCTCTGAGCCATGCAAATCTTTAGAAACTGCCATTTCAAACACGATATCATTAAATACTCAATAGCCTCAAAAGGGCTGGCAGGAGAAATCAGAATTATCACCCATGGCTTATTAACCTACTAGAAGAAAACACAGCTATCCTGACTACTTAAACTTGCCCCATCTTTCCTATTTGAAATAGCTCCGCTTATTCTCTATTTTCGTAGTAAGCTTTCAACCAACAATCAAATGAATAGTATCAGCCCCAGGGTAGACATAGCCTTTAAGAAAATATTTGGTGTTGAGCAGAACAAAGACCTCCTGATCTCTTTGATCAATGCCATCGTTGGACAAGAAGACCAAGTCGCTGAGCTCACTTTACTCAATCCATACAACCCACAAAACTTTCTCCATGAAAAATTATCTATCCTCGACATCAAGGCGCGAGGGATCGATGGTAAACGCTTTAACATAGAGATCCAGATCAGCGATGAGGCTGACTATGACAAAAGAGCCTTGTACTACTGGGCGAAACTATATACTGACCAACTCAAAGCAGCAGAGGATTATGGTCAACTATCTAAAGCCATAGGTATCCACATACTCAATTTCATCTCTATTCCACAGACTGAGAAATACCATAATGTATTTCACATTACAGAAAAAGAAACAGGGTTATTGTATTTCAAAGATTTGGAGCTCCATACCTTAGAGCTGAAAAAGTTTGCAGATAATACAGCTGGGGAGCTCAGGGAGGTGGCAGATAAGCTAAAAGGCGGGCTAGACATGTGGCTAGCTTTTCTAACCCGCAATGACTTATTGAGCTCAACCAACCTGCCTAGCAACTTGAATAACCCAAGCCTCAAGAAGGCCATCAGCGTGCTCGAGGTAATGAACTTTACAGAAGAAGAAAGAGGAGCCTATGAGGATCATCTGAAATGGCTAAGGATTGAAGCCAATAGTTTGAAAAAAGCTGAACATAAAGGTAGAGAAGAAGGTAGAGAAGAAGGTAGAGAAGAAGGAATACAAAGCAGGAACCTGGAAATAGCTAAGAACATGCTTAGGAAAGGCTATAGCTTGGATGTGGTGGCAGAGCTCACAGGGCTCAGTCAAGAAGAGCTAGAGGGACTGCAAAAAGAGAGTTCCAAAAGTTAGAGCCTTGGGCCCTGTTGCAAATAGAGGGGAAGAAGGTTAGGAAGCCTATCCCTACCTTTATTGCGCTTGGTAGCTTACTTATGAAGGGGGTAACTGATTGGCTAGCTTGCTTCAACCCCTTGATACAAGTTTTCCTTAACTACGGTTGCTTTCTTATTACCTATTTGTTCAGAGAGGGCCTCTAGGCTTGCTTCTCCAATATTTTTAGTGGACTTGAAGTGCTGCAGTAGCTTGTCGATAGTCTTAGGGCCTATGCCAGGAATGTCTTCTAGGACACTTTGAAGGCTAGCCTTGCTTTGCTTTTTTCTGTGAAAGGTAATGGCAAAACGATGCGTTTCGTCACGTATCCTTTGCAGCAGCTTTAAGGAAGCAGATTGTTTACTGATATGGACTGGATAGGGATCTTCTGGATAATAGATTTCTTCTAACCTTTTGGCGATGCCGATGATAGGGACTTTCCCATAGATACCTATGGCTTTGAGGGCGCCGACGGCTGCGCTGAGTTGCCCTTTACCTCCGTCAACCATGATCAGGTCTGGCAGGTCCTGTTTTTCTTCTAGGAGACGCTTGTATCTTCTCAATATCACCTCTTTCATAGATGCAAAGTCGTCAGGGCCTGTGACAGTTTTGATGTTAAAGTGGCGGTATTCACGCTTGGAAGGCTTTCCATGCTTGAAGCACACCATAGCAGCCACAGGATTATCGCCCTGTAGGTTAGAGTTGTCAAAGCATTCTATATGTAGCGGAAGGTTTTTGAGCTGCAAGTCTTGTTGTAGTAAAATGAGGGTTCGGTTGGATTTTTCTTGGTAATCCTCTTTGCGGATGAACCGCTCTTTTTTGAAAAAAAGTGCGTTCTTGATGGCCAGTGCTACAAGCTTTTTTTTGTCTCCTATTTTAGGCACAATAAGGCTGAGGTTATCCAGCTCGATCGACAGGGGCAGGTTGGTGAGCACCTCTGGAGCGTGGCTGTCGTACTTTTCTCTAAAGTTAAAAATGACTAGCGGCAGTATGTCTTCATCTGCTTCTTCAAGCTTTTTCTTGACCTCTACTGTCTGTGTAAAGGTGATGGCACCGCTTTTAATCTGCAGATAGCTTACAAAAGCAGCCTTTTCGTCTGAAACTATCCCCAACACATCTAGTTCGCCCATCTTGGGGTTGATAACCAGTGATTTGGCCTGGTAGACCTCTAAGGCTTCTAACTTCTCTTTACAAGCCTGTGCCTCTTCATAAGCCATTACTTGCACAGCCTGATGCATCTTCTCTCTGAATTCTTTTTTTGCTGCATAAAGGTTGCCTTTGAGGATGTGTTCGACCTGGGCAATGGTTTGGTTATAGCTTTGCTCGTCTTGAAGTCCCTCACAAGGCCCTTTGCAGTTGCCTAAATGGTATTCCAAACAGACTTTGAACTTGCCTTTGCTGATGTTGTTTTCAGATAGGTTATAAGCGCACGTGCGCAGGGTATACAAGCGCCTCATGAGCTCTAAAATTTGGTACATGGCCTTTAGGTTGGTGAAAGGCCCATAGTACTTGCCTAATCGGGGTGCTACCTTGCGTGTGGGGATGACTCTTGGAAAACGCTCTCTTGTAATACAAATGTAGGGATAGGTCTTATTGTCTTTAAGGAGGATGTTATAGCGCGGCTGACTTTTTTTAATGAGGTTATTCTCTAAGAGCAATGCTTCATATTCAGAGTTCACGATGGTAAACTCGATGGCTGCTATCTCAGACACCATCCTACGCACCTTGAGATTATGCTGCTTGGGGCTGTTAAAGTAGCTGCTCGCCCTTTTTTTAATGTTTTTGGCCTTGCCTACGTAAATGAGTTCACCTTGTTTATTGTAAAAGCGATATACGCCAGGCTGGTCAGGTAGAAGATGAATGTCTTTTGGCGTGTGTTGTGTTGCTTCCATCATGCAGAGGGTAGCAAATTGAGGGCTGTTCAGTATTAGTTACTTACTTACCACAATTTGATAATCAAATATTCCAGCGAATAGGTCAATCAATGAATTGGTTACAAGATTTCATTTACGTCTAACTCTACGTCTATGTTATCTTCTTCTTCCTCTAACTCTTCTTCTTGCGGATACATCTCCTGCTTTTTTTCTTCTACTTTTATGCTCTCTTCAGGGATCTCTAAGCCTTCTGGCTTAGAGTAATTGAGTAGAGGACCTTTTTCGTAAGGCAGCTCAGGGTCTTCATATACGCTGAGCATAAATTTTTCCCAGATAGGCCTAGCTATTACAGCACCTCCTCCCAGCGCCAGAGTCCTGAAGTGGATGCATCGATCTTCTCCACCCACCCAAGCCCCAGCACACAAGTCTCTGGTCATGCCAACAAACCATCCATCTGAATGATTGGACGTGGTGCCGGTTTTACCACAAAGCTCGTTGTCTTTTTTAAGGACCTTGCTAATTCCTCTGGAGGTACCTCCTGGTTCTTCTATAGTTCCCTTGAGCATGTGGATCATCAAGTAAGCTGTTTTTTCACTGATGGCCTCTCGTTTTTGGGGTATAAACTCTTCAAGTACTCGTCCATCTTTGTCTTCAATGCGTGTAATATAAAAAGGTTCTGTCCAAACCCCTTTGTTCATAAAGGTACTATAGGCACCTACTAGTTCATAAACTGATACATCAGAACAGCCTAGACACAGAGCAGGTGTAGGTTCTAAGGGAGTTTTAATCCCAAGCCTTTTGGCATAATCCACAACCAACGATGGCCCTAGTTGTTTCATCAGATAAGCCGTGATAGAGTTCACTGACCTAGCCATGGCTTGTCTCAGGGTCATTTTCTGGCCTGTATACTTCTTACTCCAGTTTTGGGGTGTCCACGTAGGAGGGTCGCCTGGCACTCTAAAAGTGATGGGTGTGTCGACGACTTCTTGCCAAGGCATGTATCCATTTTCAATAGCAGCAGTATATACAATAGGCTTAAAAGCAGAACCAGGCTGTCGCTTGCCCTGCATTACATGGTCGTATTGAAAGTGTTTGTAGTTAATACCTCCTACCCAGGCTTTAATATGCCCTGTATGAGGGTCCATAACCATGAAGCCTGTATGGAGTAACCTTTTGTTGTACCTTAAGGAGTCTATAGGACTGAGTACAGTATCTATTTCTCCTTCCCAGGAAAAAAGCCGAGTGGGTACAGGGGTGTTCATGATGACATTGATAGTATCACTATGTTCGCCATACTCTTCTACCAAGCGTTTGTAAAGTTCTGTGCGCTTGGCTGCTGTTTCAATAAAGTGCTCGATTTCATTACCTTTTTGGTCTACCCAGGGGTTACGTCTTTCCCAGTGCTGTTCAAACTTTTGCTGTAGTACCTTCATGTGTGTTACCACAGCCTCTTCAGCATGCCTTTGTAAACGACTGTCAATCGTCGTATAAATTTTTAAGCCATCCTCAAACAAATCATAGCCTTTTTCTCGGGTCCACTTCAGGAGAAAGTCTCGGATACTTGATCTAAAGTAGGTAGCTGCTCCTAGGTTATGATCCTCTGCTTTGTATTCTAGCTCGATAGGACGTTGTCTAAGCGTGTCATAAGCTTCCTGGGTCAGCAGGTGGTGTTTGTAAAGTTGTGCTAGCACAACGTTTCTTCTTTGGCGTGCTCTTTCTGGATGTCTAACTGGACTGTAATAGGAGGGAGCCTTTAAAAGCCCAACTAGTAAAGCAGCTTGCTCTATGCTCAAGAGGTCAGATGTAGTGTTAAAAAATACATTGGCAGCTACCTTGACGCCAAAGGCATTGCTTCCAAAGCTGACCGTGTTGAGATACATTGTGATGATCTCCTTTTTGGTATAAGCTTGTTCTAGCTGCACTGCCACAATCCACTCCTTGGTCTTGACAATAAGCGTATTGATAAGGGGTAATTTGCTGAGCAGTCCCTTGTACTGCTCACCTCTTGTTTTAAATAGGTTCTTAGCCAGCTGCTGAGAAATCGTGCTCCCTCCCCCCTTATTCTGTTGTAGGAGGATAGATAAAAAGAATGCTCTGTACAAACCTTTCAGGTCAATGCCCGAGTGTTCCTCAAACCGATAATCTTCTGTAGCTAGCAACGCACTGATAAGGCTTTGAGCAATCTCTTCGTACTCAGCAGGGCTTCTGTTGTACCGAAAATATTTGCCTAACAATATGCCATCTGCTGCATATATCTCAGAAGACAAGTCGTTTTTAGGGTTTTCTAAAACATCCACAGAGGGCAGCTTGCCATATAAGTTCCAAAGGTTGACCTTAACGGTGAAAATGTACAAGGGTACTGCTATGAGGAAAAGGACGAATACAGCCCACATTTTCCCCATGCGTCTCTTATAATACCTGTGCTGTCTGCTTACTTCCATAGTGAGAAGCCAAAGCTAAAGATTTTTACTTGATGTGCTGTTGAATTCCATACAACCTGTATTGTTACAAATACATGCACTTCATGAGGTGATTGCAAATCAGATAAAAGTTGATTGTCGTACCTTAAAGGAATATAAGAAAAGTACTGCGCAGTAAAGGATTTGTATAAACTTTATTTAGGAGCAAGGGGGGTTAAGTATTCCTAATTAGTAGCTGCTGAAGTGCCTCCATTAAATTGTTACATGATAGCGTAAATGAATACTCAAAGCCAAGGCAACCTATCCCCACATAGTAGGGTGGGAGGCCAAGGGCTCATATAGATCATTCATTGTTTGCTAACAGTAGATGATACAGGCTCAGCTAAGTGCAGTAGTAACAACCCTACTCCATTATTTCTTGATCCTGTAACCGTTATGGATGAAGGTCGATAAAATTTGCTCTGCCTCCTTGATGAACTGGCTGAAAGCGCCTTACCAATACAGTAGGTATGATTTAGCATTTTTGTATTAAGCTTGACACCACTCAGAATATTTTTATCTATATTGTAGAAGAGGTGGGGGTGGTTAGCGCTGTATAGGTGTAAATTATTAACGCGAATTTATACAAAAATGTATAAGTATATACACTATTGTGTTAAGTCACTTTACATTTGTTTAGATATGAATAAAAGGAGCCCTATAATTTAAATTTATTATCCTCGTATTTGCTCGTATGGCAGAACACAGAGGAGAAATAGTAGAACAGATTGTTAGGAAAAGTGGCTTTTCTCTGAAAAAGCTGGCAGAGCGCTTGGGGATTAGTAGGAATACGCTCTACAACAGATTTGGAGACCCCAACTTGAGCTACGAATTCATTATAAAAGTAAGCAATGTCATCCACTATGACTTCACCCTTGACTTTCCTGAAACGAAGGAGAAGGTGCAGGAAAAAGAGGAGAAGGAGGCTAGAGAGCAGGAAGGCACTGATTATATAGATCGTTATACGGCTGAATTGCTGAAACTCGAGAGGAAATATACGAACCTGCTGGAGCGTTATAACAAGCTACTGGGTACCTTGGTTCATCTGGCCAACAATAATGAATTACAAACCATTAAGAAAGAAATCCTCCATTTCATAGAGGACAAAGGATTGTAAGCCGAGGCTACGCTAGTACTTGGTCAGCCTGCCTGGGATCCCAAAAAACACTTTCAAAATTTTGTACTCTGTCGTTATGGACGACAATACCCTCTGAAGTAAGCAACTCTTCCATAGTATGTTGTCCCCCAAAATGACGCTTGCCCGTCAATAAGCCGTTGCGGTTTAGTACCCGGTGTGCTGGAATTTCTTTTTGATGTATTGCCTGATGTAAAGCCCAACCTACCATGCGGGCGCTCCCTGCAGTGCCTAAGTAGCAAGCAATAGCACCATAGGTAGTAACCTGTCCGTAGGGTACCAGCTTAACGACTTCATATACTTCTTCGAAAAAACTACGCCGCAAAGCTGTAGGCGTATCCCTTAAATTACTATACATCCTTTATCACCTGTTTGATATAGCTCAAGGTAGCTGTAAAATCACCAGAGTGAAACCATCGAATCCCTTGATCACGCCTAAACCAAGTTAACTGCCGCTTGGCATAGCGTCGTGTGTTCCTTTTTAAGAGCCTTATGGCTTCTTCTTGGTCACAATGTCCAGCTAGGTAGCTAAAAATCTCTCGGTACCCTAAAGTTTGCAACGCGTTGTAGGCTTTGTAAGGGTACAAAACAGTAGCTTCCTCAACTAGGCCTTGCGCTATCATTTGATCTGTACGCTGATTGATACGCTGGTAAAGTTCTTGGCGATCGCAGATAAGACCTACCTTAATAATCTTAAAAGAGCGCTTTGCGCAGACGTGTTGACGAAATGCGGTGTATGGCTTTCCTGTAGTAGTCACAATTTCTAGCGCCCTAATGATTCGTTGGGGATTGCAGTGGTCTACTATTTGATAGTAAGTAGGATCTCGTGCCAATAGCTCCTTGGCCAACGCTGCCAGGCCTTCTTCTTTTAGCCTAATGTTGAGTGTAGCTCTTATTTGATGATCTGTTGGTGGCATGGCATCAAGTCCTTCACATATAGCTTGGATGTACAAGCCAGAACCTCCTGTCATGAGCACATGGTCATATTTGAGAAACAAGTGGTCTAGAAGCTTGAGCGCATTGCGTTCAAACATACCTGCACTATAAGCGGCCTGAACAGGTAGAAAGTCAATAAAGTAGTGTGGAATGCCTTGCATTTCTTCTGTCGTAGGCTGGGCTGTACCAATACGCATGCCATGGTAAAGCTGCCTGGCATCTGCTGAAACGATCTCTGTGCGCAAGTGTTGTGCAAGCTGAATGCAGAGCGAGGTCTTGCCTACTGCTGTAGGGCCTACCACAACAACTAGATACTTTGGTGCAATAGGTAAGGACACGAGAGATGTTGATTTATTATAGCCATAAGGCTCCAAGAGACTAGCAAAAAAAATAGCTCCTTCAGGTCTGGTAAAGAACCTGCTTGCTTGCAAACTTAACCACAAATGTGTAGTATTACGCCCCTATTTCCAAGTGCAACACAGCACGCCCTTAGGGCCCATAGCTCAGTTGGTTAGAGCACCTGACTCATAATCAAGTGGTCCCAGGTTCGAGTCCTGGTGGGCCCACGCGTATTAGCATTGACTTATTTGACCGCTGACTTATAACTGCCTGCCTGCATTATTGTTCAACGAAATAGCTGAGCTCGTAAAAACTTGGTTACCCTGTCTAAAAAGCCAATAGGAATATGAACATAGGTGTCTTTGACAGTGGTATTGGCGGTTTGACCGTAGCGCGTGCTATCAAACAATTGCTGCCGCAGGAGTCTATCATTTATTTTGGGGACACTGCCCACCTGCCTTATGGCGACAAACCAGCAGCTACCATCCAAGCCTATGCTATGAGGATATGCGACATCCTTTTGCAAGAGCAATGCAAAGCAATTGTCATCGCCTGCAACTCAGCCTCTGCAGCTGCCTATGATCAGATTAAAGCTTATGTGGGTAAAAAATCCCAAGTGTTGAGCGTTATTGATCCAATGGTACACTACATCCGAGAACACTTCCGAGGCCAGACAATTGGCTTGATTGGTACTCAACAAACAGTACAATCAGGTGTTTATGAAAAAAAGATCAATGCCCTGCGGCAAGATATTCAGCTCAAGGCACTAGCAACGCCGCTTTTAGCGCCTATGATTGAGGAGGGGTTTGCACAAGGCAAGATCTTCCAGGAACTCATTCACTGCTACTTACAAGACCCTCAGCTCCAAGGAATCAGTGCACTGATTCTAGGCTGTACACATTATCCAGTTATCAAAAGCCAGATTGAAGCGTTTTACCAACACCAAATGGCGGTTGTAGATGCTACAAAGCTTACTGCCCTTGCCCTCAAGAACTTCTTGATAGCGCATCAGCTAGTGAGTACGCAAAAAAAGGCTAAAGATCGGTTTATTGTTTCTAAGTTGACAGCAGATTTTGAAAAAGCAACTCAGCCTATTTTTGGTAAGGCTGTACATCTAGAACGACTTCCTTCCTGGGATTAATCAGCTCATTATAACAGTTGCTTTTAGACTCCTTCTAGTTTTCTTCCGTACTTAATAAAGACCTTACAAAACGCTTTAAGTCGATGCAAACCTTTGAGCTGATCAACCTGCTCAAACGACCTATCATGTATTACTCATGGCTCCTCATTGTCCCTGAAGTATATTGAAAGGTAGGGGAGAAACTCGCTGAGCTTGAGTAAGCGATAACCCACCATTCATCTTATATGTCCACTTTAGTATTCTACCTGCCTTTTTTACTACTCTTTGGATTAGGGGCAGTGTATGCCGAACGAAAGATAGCAGCTTTTATACAAGACCGGTTAGGTCCTACGGAGGTGGGATACAAAGGTTTGGCCCAGACTTTTGCTGACTTGCTTAAGCTTTTGCAAAAAGAAGCCATTGTACCTGCAGCAGCTAATAAAAGGTTGTTTGTAGTTGCTCCAGCTTGGATGTTTACCACGGTTTTAGCGGCCTTTGCTGTACTGCCTGTTACAAATGCCTGGACTGGTGCCCCTACAGCTACAGGCGCCCTTTACCTCTTAGCTATGGCCTCTTTGGAGGTAATCGGCATTTTGATGGCTTGTTGGGCGTCTCACAACAAGTATGCGCGCTTAGGAGCTATGCGTGCAGTCTCACAAATTATTGCTTACGAGGTACCCTTGAGCCTAAGTGTCCTCTGCGTTGTCGTTGCAAGTCAGAGCCTAGACTTACAGACCATCTCTTGGCAGCAAGGGATTGAAAGCCATACTCCTAGCCTAAGTACACCTGTTTACTGCTTAGGTATTAAGTCTATAGAGGTTAAATGTTGGGGTGGCTTGCTGGCGTGGAATGTCTTTCAAGTGCCCAGTCTGTTTTTTGTCTATGTCATCTTTTTCATTGCCTCTCTGGCAGCATGTCATAGGGCTCCTTTTGACTTACCAGAATCAGAGTCTGAGCTTATTGGGGGTTACCATACTGAGTATGGAGGCTTGCGTTGGGCTTGGATGATGCTGTCAGAATATGGCATGATGCTCCTCATGAGCCTTTTAGGAACAATTTTGTTTTTAGGAAGTTGGAATACCCCCTTGCCCAATATAGGTAGCCTTTCATTGGCAGTGTGGACAAGTGGTCAACCTAGTACGCTAGCTAGCCACTTATGGGCAGGTTTCTGGCTGTTTTTTAAGGCACTCTGCATTATCTTTGTACAGATGTGGATTCGATGGACTTTCCCCCGACTACGTTTTGATCAGCTTATGTGCCTATGTTGGCAATACCTGGCCCCAGCAGCCTTGTTGCTCCTTTTAGTAACGATATGGTTGCTTGTAGAATGATTGGCAACCAGTTTATTGGTTGTAATGCTACCTTTCGTCTGCAAGCTATTTTTGGGAGCGCTGCCACCCACATAACCTTAAGTTGTAGACAGTTTTACAGAGCAAGACAATAGTGATTTTGTGAAAAATAATCGTGGATTTACCCGTGTCTTCGGAAGGTTTTAACAGCGCTAGACCATTGCAAAACTCTTAAAAATCTGCGTTTTAGAGCTTTATAAGGAGGTAAATACCTCGTTTTGCAAAAGTATCAGAGCGTTAGCGTTTAAACACGGGTAATTAGCGCTAACAATAAACGCTGATTACCAATAGAAAAGTACCTGGGGCCGGGATCGAACCGGCACAGTATTGCTACTATTGGTTTTTGAGACCAACGCGTCTACCAATTCCGCCACCCAGGCGAAGCATTGATCAGAGGAGGAGGGTGTAACAGATTACTAACCCCGTGTAAGGCCTCCTCAGGAGGTCGCGGGTGGATTCGAACCACCGTAGAAGGTTTTGCAGACCTTTGCCTGACCACTCGGCCACGCGACCTTGATCACGTTTACCTTGCTGCTACTGTAGTGTTTCTCCATGCTCTTCTAACTCTTGAGGAGTTACCTTACTGCCACTGATTTTCTTTTTCAAGTTAGCCAAGGCTTCAATATCTCCTAAAGTGGTTTTTTCTATTACAGTAAAGTTATCAGCTCTACCTAGATTTTTAGTGGCTTTGGACTTCGGTTTATCTTTACTCCCTGCGGGCGATGAAAAAGTAGCTGTATGAGAGAGCAAAATCTTTTTGTTAACCTTGGAGAATTCGAGCACTTGAAAATCGAGCTCTTCTCCTACCTCAGCTTCCTGCCCGTTTTCCTTGGTCAAATGGCCTTTGGGGACAAAGCCTTCTATGCCATGAGCAAGAGCTGTAAACACACCTTTTTCAGTCTTCTTAGTGATAGTGCCCTTGTGTGTCGAGCCTAACTGGAATAATTCTCCGTAAGTTTCCAAGAGATTTTCTTCTGACTGCTTGAGGCCTAGGGCTAGCCTTCTATTTGCTTTATCTATTTCCAGTACTACGATCTCCACCTTGTCTCCTATGTTGAGTATTTCAGAAGGGTGGCTTATCTTCTGACCCCGAGCAAGAGCTGAAACATGCAGCAAGCCATCCACTCCTTCTTCTAGCTCTATAAAAGCTCCAAAATGCTTTAAGTTTCTGACAATACCCTCATGCTTGGTGCCTACGCTATATTTTTCTAACAAGTCTTTGCTTTCCCATGGGTCGCTTGTAAGCTGCTTAATACCGAGTGACATTTTTTTCTCTTCACGATCTATGGTAAGTACGACAGCTTCTATTTCATCTCCTACTTTGACCAGGTCTTGGATATTGTGCAAGTATTGCGACCGAGACATCTCTGAAAGATGAATGAGGCCTTCTATCCCTGGCTCAAGCCCTGGAAGTTCTTCTCCTGGCATGAGCTCTAAAAAAGCTCCGTACTCTGCTAGGTTCACCACCTTACCTTTGACTTTGCTGCCTACTTGAACAGATGCTGGCAGTGTCTCCCACGGGTGAGGGGTTAATTGTTTCATACCTACTGAAACTCGTTTCTTCTCCTCGTCAAAGTCGATCACTACTACGTTGACCTTTTGGCCTAGCTCTAGTACATCTTCTGGATGCAAAATCCTTCTCCAAGAGAAGTCTGTAACGTGCAACAAGGCAATTATCCCTCCTAACTCGATGAATGCCCCAAACTTAGTTATGTTTTTGACAGTACCTTCTAGGATCTGGCCTTTTTCAAGCTTGCCGATGATGGCGAGTTTTTGATTTTCTAGGCTCTTCTCAATGAGTACTTTGTGGGAGACTACCACATTGTCGTTGGCATAATTGATCCTTACTACAGCCACGTCTATGGTCTTACCTACATACGCATCAAAGTCGCGCACTGGCTTGACATCAATGTGTGATCCTGGTAAGAATGCTTCTATACCATATACATCAGCAATCAGTCCTCCTTTTGTTCGGCGTTTTATCAACGCTTCTAGCACTTTTTCATTGTCTGCTGCGTCTTGAAGCTTTTCCCAAGCTCTGACAAGCTTGGCCTTTCTACGAGAGAGTATAAGCTGACCTTTGGCATTTTCTTGCTCTTCTATGTAGACCTCTACTTCATCTCCAGGATTCAGTTCTGGTGTGTCACGGAATTCGTTGATAGATACCAAACCGTCTGACTTAGACCCAATGTTGATAATTACGTCGCGATTGCTAGTACCTACTATGGTACCTTTAACCACTTCATATTCATGAACAGGCGTGAGGTTTTCTTCGTAGACTTTGGTCAACGCTGCTCTTTCCTGCTCTGTGTATTCTGAGCCAAACTTTGTGGCAGTATTTATTTGTTCCCAGTTTAAAATTTCTTTTTTCTCATCCATGAGATTGAGTTCCTAATTTTGTTTTTTGCGTGAGATGATAGACTAGGCAATCATTTTAGACTGCTCTTAGCTAATAAAACGCAAAGCTAAGAATTCTCGAAATAAGAAAAAAAGTAAGGGTTAGATTGCTTGTTTAGACACTTATTTCGCATTAAGTAAGGGGTCAGGTAAGCAACCTAGCAATACGTAAAACAGCTTAACACTAATTAACACTAAATAATTCTATGAATCAGCGTTGGGGTTTATTACTTTTTATAGGCATGGTATTAGGGGCTACACTATTTTTACTGTTGCGACAAGATTGCTACATACCTAAGCCCAAAGGGTATCATCGCATTGTACTGCCTGCACATGAATACACACAGCTTCCTAATACTTTTCCTTATTCCTTTGAGGTCTCTAGGCATGCCGTTATTACCAATAACACCTCTAATGAAACTGAAAAATACTGGATCAACATCTATTACCCGGCTTTTGAGGCTGATATCCAACTCACCTATAAGCCGGTCAACAATAACCCTAAACTCCTGCGGGAATACTTCGAAGATGCCTATAAGTTAGCCTCCAAGCACCAGATCAAGGCTTATGCAATTCAGGAAAACATCTTAAAAACTTCTCAAGGACATCCAGTAGTCATGGTAGAACTATATGGACAAATTCCTAGTCAGGTCCAATTTTATACAACCGATGCTACCCACCATTTTCTGCGAGGAGCCTTGTATTTTAACACAGCCACACAGAACGATTATCTGGCACCTATCATTGAATTTATCAAAGAAGACATCATTCACATGGTTCATACATTGGAGTGGCACAAGAAAAAATGAGCCCTTGGAGGTTTGTTATCTAGAATGCTGAAACGTTGCCAAGTAGTTTACCTCTCACTTTTAACTGAACAACGTTGGAATTTGTGTACAACAAATTAATGAGAAGCCTTCTTGTAGTAAATTGTTCAGCTATTCAAACCGAAAAATACCATGCCAGCAACCAAGAGTAAAACGCCTCAAAAAATTACTATTAAGAATAGGAAAGCAAGTTTTGAATATAATTTCCTAGAAAGTTATGTAGCAGGCATGGTATTGACAGGTACAGAAGTTAAGTCCATTAGGGCAGGAAAAGTCAGTCTGTCAGAAGCTTACTGTTACTTTTCTAGGGGAGAGCTTTGGGTCAAAGGCATGTACATTGCAGCGTATGAGCAGGGTAATATTTATAACCATGTTGAAAACAGAGAGCGGAAGCTGCTCCTGAAGCGAAAAGAGCTTAACAAGCTCATGCGTAACAAAGAAAAAGGGCTGACAATTATTCCTGTCCAACTTTTCATCAACGAACGAGGTATAGCCAAACTGCAAATTGCTTTGGCCAAAGGAAAGAAACTTTATGACAAACGCCAGAGCATTAAAGAGCGAGATTTAGAAAGAGCCATACGAGATGGTCAGCTTTAGCAAGGCACTTGCCGCCAGCCGCTGAGTAACAGATGGGCCTATTCTCGGCCTCCTCGACCTTATAAAAGGAGCCAAAGCATGGCCATAAGGAATCTAACAGCTTTTAAAGGCTGTAGAGGTAAACTTTTGAATAAATTCTGTGCCGCTCTCAATCAGCTTATTGCTGGAAGGTATTGCGCAAGCAGAGTCAATCGATGCGATCGGCAAGCACCTGGGGAGCTTATGAGCCTCCTGGCTTCTATTGGCTAGCAAGGTATTGGTGGTACAAGGATTACAGCGGTTAGGATTTATCATAAATGTATTCAAAGTCAATAAAAGTGTGTGGCTGAGCCGTTGCTTAAGAAGACCAAGGAGTCCTGCTGGAAAATGAATCTGGCTCGGGACTAGCAAGCCTTGGTTCAAAAGTAGCTAAAGGGATTGCGTAGGGTTGGTTAAGAAGCATGTGCAGCATATATTTAGGGGCCTAAAGCACGACCAAATATTGCTTTATCAGACCTTTTGCTGAAGTCCAGTTAGGAGTACCTGCGAATAAACCACGGCTGACTTGGATAGTAATATACTGATGAAAAATTTTATAATAGACTCGAACCATGTGGACAGTAGGGATTAAAAGTGGAATCATCACTGTTCTAGGGCTTGTTGTGTATGGGCTAGTGGCCGAAGTGGTAGGGTTGCAATATCCATCCCGAGGCAGCTTGGAGTATATAGTGTTAGCATTGGGAATTTACTCTGGGCATTACTACTACAAGGCAGCTAACCAAGGCGCGATGACCTACAAAGAAGGCCTTCAACTAGGCTTGATCGTGGCCACCTCCACAGGCCTTATCAATGGACTCTTGGTTTACCTGTATGCCCGACACAAAGGCTCTATTTTTACCAAGCGGTTGATCAGTAATGTACAGGAAGCCCTACAGCAAATGGGAACAGATGACTTTAAAATCAAAGAAATACTACAAATCATGCAGCAGTACGTAACACCAGGGTTCTTATTATTCGGTACGCTTGTCAGCACTGCATTGCTTGGCTTTCTGTTTACCTTGGCTATTGCTGCTTTTTCCAAAAATCCCAAAGAAAATTCCAGCACTTAGGCTCGAAAAGCGTCTTTCATGAGTAATGGAAAATCATGATTTGCTTCTCCTTGATGAAACTTTTACTTTCGGCCTTCTGCGAACAACGCCTAATTAATATTTATTAATATTTTATGAGTAGCCAAATAAGCCCACAAGAAGCACTACGTTACCACGAGCAAGCGCCAGCAGGCAAGCTGGGCATTCACTCCACCAAGCCTTTAAACTCACCAAAAGACTTGTCCCTGGCTTATAGCCCGGGCGTAGCAGTGCCCTGTAGAGCCATTGCCGAAGACCCCCAAAAAGTGTTCTGCTATACTAATAAAGGAAACCTTGTTGCTGTCATCTCTAATGGCACAGCAGTATTGGGCCTAGGGGATATTGGCCCTGAAGCTTCTAAACCGGTTATGGAAGGGAAAGCCATACTTTTCAAGCATTGTGGAGGTATCGACGCTTTTGATATTGAACTAGATGAAAATGACCCAGAAAAGGTAATCCAAATCGTAAAGGCCCTGGCACCTACCTTTGGCGGCATTAACTTAGAAGACATCAAGGCTCCTGAATGTTTCCAAATAGAAGAGGCATTAAAAGCACAACTGCGCATCCCTGTGATGCATGATGACCAGCATGGGGCGGCCATCATATCAGGAGCAGCTTTGCTCAATGCCTTAGAAATTGTGGGCAAGGATATTGAAAAAATTCAAGTCGTTGTCAACGGTGCTGGTGCTGCGGCCATCGCCTGTGCTCACTTATATCTGTCTCTAGGCGTTCGCAAAGAAAACTTGGTGATGTGTGATAGTAAAGGCGTTATTCGCAAAGACAGGACAGATATTAACTCATACAAAGTAGCCTTTTCCACAGAAAAACCGTTCTACACTTTGGCTGAAGCCTTACAAGGCGCTGACATGTTCTTGGGTCTTTCTGTAGCCAACCTCATCACTCCTGCCCAGCTCCGAAGCATGGCTGCACGGCCTATCGTCTTTGCCTTGGCCAATCCTGACCCAGAAATTACTTATGACCTAGCCATAGCTGCGCGAGAAGATGTCATTATGGCTACTGGTAGATCTGACTATCCAAACCAGGTCAACAATGTGCTAGGCTATCCTTACATTTTCCGCGGCGCGCTAGATGTTCGTGCTATTACGATCAATGAACCTATGAAACTAGCTGCTACTAAAGCCATTGCTGCTCTGGCCAAAGAGTCTGTGCCAGCAGAGGTAAAAGCAGCTTATGCCAACGTGGAGCTTGCCTTTGGTAAACACTATCTGCTACCCAAGCCTATGGATCCACGGTTGATAACCACTGTTTCTATAGCCGTTGCCAAAGCTGCTATTGAGTCAGGCGTAGCCCAGCAGCCCATTGAAGATTGGAATGCTTACCATGATGCCCTGCAAGCACGGATTAGTAGCCCTGGTCAGTCATAGGGGTGCTACATGGCTATCAAACATCAAGACCAGGTTTTTGAACGGGTAACCATCGGCACTATGGCCGAAGGAGGCAAGTGTGTGGCCCGTGTCAATGACCTTGTACTCTTTGTAACCCACGTAGCTCCTGGCGATGTAGTAGACTTAAAAGTTGTTAAGAAGAAAAAGGGGGTTATTGAAGCCATTCCTGTGCATCTACATAGCCCAGGCCATGTCCGTGTGTCTCCTTTTTGCGAGCATTTCGGCGTGTGTGGTGGCTGTCAGTGGCAGCATGTAAGCTATGAAGCACAGTTGAAAGCCAAAGAACAGCTGGTCCGAGAAAAACTAGAACGCATAACTAAGCTCCAAGCTCCACCCGTAGCACCCATCTTGGGTGCTAACCCTACGGAATACTACCGCAACAAGCTAGAGTTTACCTTTTCTAATAGGCGTTGGCTGCTAGAAGATGAGATGAAAGCAAATAAGTCACCTGATAGCTGTGTCTTAGGGTTTCATTGCTCTGGATATTTTGATAAAATAATCAATGTGCAGCACTGCTATCTCCAGGCTGATCCCTCTAATGCTATTCGACTATCTGTTGCTGAATTTGCCAAGGCACAAGGATTTAGCTTTTACGACTTCAAGGAGCATCGAGGCTTGCTTCGCAACCTCATCATTCGTACTACTACAACTGGAGAGGTAATGTTAGTCGTACAGTTTGGACAAGTTGATGAAGCCAAGGTTGCCCAGGTCATGCACCACCTACAAACCCACTTCCCGCAGCTCGCCTCCTTACAATACGTGGTAAATACCAAAAAGAACGAATCTTTTTATGATTTGCCTGTGCACCTGTACCACGGGCAGTCGTTTATCACAGAACAGATCAGCGGACTGCAGTTCCAGATTGGTCCTAAGTCGTTTTTCCAGACCAACCCTGTACAGGCCCAGGTGCTCTACAGAAAAATAAAGGAACTGGCAGGGCTGCAAGGCCATGAGATCCTCTATGACCTTTACACAGGCGTAGGCTCTATCGCCATATTCCTGGCCCAGTACGTCCGCTGGGTAGTAGGGATAGATACCACCAAAGAAGCCATTGCTGACGCGCAGGTCAATGCTGCGCTCAACAAGCTTACAAACACTACCTTTGTGGCAGGAGAAGTAGAGCGTTTACTAGACAGGGCTTTTGTGGCTACCCATGGGAAGCCGGATGTCATGGTGGTCGACCCACCACGCGCAGGCATGCATCCTAAGGTCATTCAGCAGCTCTTACAAATAGTACCTGAGCGGATTGTTTACGTTAGCTGTAACCCTGCCACCCAAGCGCGTGACTTAGCCTTGCTTCTTGAGGAGCACTACCAACTCGTCGTGGCCCAGCCCGTGGACATGTTCCCACACACAAGCCATGTAGAAAATATTGCCTTGCTGGCTAAGCAATCAGATAGTGAAAGCTATAAGCGTTAGGTTTATTCCTTAGTTGTTTGGTCCAAGTATTTTTTCTCAGAAAAATAGGCTCTTATTAAGGAATGTTTCCTATGTTTATGATGGGTGAAAAATTTTAGAGAACTTGAATCCAAAGAACAAAAACAGATGCAAGGCATTTACCTTTGTCCTTAGCATGACGCGGTCATTGGTAAAAGCTGCACTCTTTTTCCTGCTGCTTATTAGCTGCAAAAAGTCCTGTTTTCAGGAAAAAAATGGATCTACTTTCAGCAAGCCTATAGGCTCAGTTGAAAAAGACATCTACCGCACTTGGTTTTGCCCTCACTGTAGCCACTTCAATACCAAATTTCATTACTATTGTGAACATTGCCCCAAGGAACGTCACTTTACAGGCGACTGGTTAAGTCAAGAAAGGAAAGCACTTATTAAGTACATTAAGGACACTTCAAGACAAGTCAGCGGAAATAGCTGGAACGACTTTTTTATACGGCAGGATCAGCGAAACTGGGTATGCAATATATGTAGGCACTACAATAGGGAATCCAGGCTTGTCTGCAACGAGTGCACTTCCTCACGACGAGGCAATCAAGCAGACCAAGAACAAACTTCGCTTATAGCGTCCCTTAACAATATCCTGAGTGAACTTCATCAACGTAGGGACGACCTACCTTTTTCAGAACGAGGTGCGTTTATGCAACGCGTAGCTAATCTTATAAAGCGTCTTGAAGAGGATAAGGATAGAAGTGATACAGCTTCCCGCTATGGCCGCTTAGTAGCTTTACAAGCTATGCGCACTCTACAATGGCAACAAAATCTACAACGGCAACAATTGGAAGAAAGATTGGGTGAAAATTTAGAAGAAGTGTTGGATGGCATAGACCCTGCCCATTTCGTAAGCTTGCAGCGATCCCTTTTAGACTCACATACTGATAGAGCTGATAGACAAAGAAATCAACAACCAGCTACTCAAATTCCAGCTGCTGAAGTTACTGTTCATCCAGCATGGATATGCAATGAAACTCCTGAAGAAAACAATGCGTTAAAAGAAATTTGCCCTGTTTGTAAGGAAGATGATGCATTTAAGGATAATGGTGCATGCAAGTGTCCTTACTGTAAACAACTCTTCTGCCAGGATTGTTATAGAAAAATTATAAGAGCAGCAGGACAAGTGCAAGTATATGATTATGGATCTGGGTTCGAGGCTCTATATCGTACAAAGATGCGATGTCCTTTATGTTGTGAAGAAATTCCCTGAACTAGCCTAGTAACTAAATAGGCTTTTACAAATGAGTGTACATGTGTACCACAACACTACCCTTGATGCCAAATATTTAGGGATCCTCTCTGCCGACTTCATCAAAGTTGCTGACAAACTGAAGGAAGCCTCCTACCTCATTAGAAAAATAGGTAACTACCCATATCCTGTCTTTGTTGTTTCCCAAGCTCCGGTATCTCTAGGTGCTTTATTAATTGAAAAAGATGAGTTAGGCAACCAGTGGAACTATTATGCTACTTACTTAGAGGTGTTGGTACAATGCAAATTGATAATTGAAGACAAAGTCGATGCTTTCAAGAATACTTACAAAGACCCTGATAAATTTTGCTGCCTGCTCGTAGTAGATACAAGCTTTACCAGCTTTTTGTACACTCCATACCCAATAGACTAATGAAAAAGAGGTTGTATAGTTTAAGGCAGAAACCGCCTTGTGACCCCGTACTAGTTCATTGTCTTTAAAACCTTTCGTGTTTAAGTCTACACGCTACCAAGAAACGATTTTATGCATTACGCCTCTCAGCCTGCCGAGTCTCCCAATCTTATTTTTGGCACGCGTGCTATAATAGAAACGATTAAGGCAGGCAAACCCATAGACAAAATTTTTATTGACAAGTCAGCCCGAACTGCCCTTCACCAAGAGCTTTTAGCATTGCTTAGGCAGCAGCAGATCCCTTATAGTCAAGTCCCTACTATCAAGCTCGATAGACTTACGCGAAAAAATCACCAAGGGGCTGTAGCCTTGCTTTCACCCATTGATTTTGCTCCCCTCAGCCATGTAGTACAAGCAAGCTATGAACAAGGCAAAACGCCTTTGATCTTGTTGCTAGATGGCATCACAGATATGAAAAATTTCGGTGCTATTGTGCGTACAGCTGCTTGTACAGGCGTAGACGCTGTTGTAATTCCTACGCAGGGAAGTGCTTCTTTAGGCGGAGATGCGATGAAAACTTCTGCCGGTGCCCTATCGCATGTACCTATCTGTAGAGTAATACACTTGAAAGAAGCCATTCAGTACCTCCAAGCAAGCGGCTTACAGGTCCTTGCTTGCCACGAAAAAGCAGGAGGAACGCTCTATGAAACTGACCTGAACATTCCTTTGGCCATTATGCTGGGTGCTGAAGACCAGGGCATCTCCCCTGAATACCTAAGGCTAGCCGACAGGCA
The DNA here is from genome assembly GCA_963705385.1 of uncultured Cytophagales bacterium. Taxonomy (GTDB): domain Bacteria; phylum Bacteroidota; class Bacteroidia; order Cytophagales; family Amoebophilaceae; genus MFD02979-c5. The sequence continues at coordinate 855,836 of OY970075.1, read as the reverse complement.
CGTGAAGATACCTATGTGGGGCGTAATAGCCTCGCTCAATGTCTCTGTGGCTGCTGCTGTTATCCTCTATGAGCGTGTAAGGCAACGCCATTTTTAACCCTACCAGCTATAATAGACCTCTTTCCCGTCTATCCATAGAGTACCCCAACTTGTGCTGTCACACTAAAAAAATTCGTAATTTCATTGATGCAAAGCACAAAAAGCACAAAAAGCACAAAAAGCACAAAAATATTTGCCATGCAAGCGCAGAAAAAAGAAACAATCCAAGAAAAGCTTAAACAAATTTTTGGGCATGAGGAGTTTAGAGAAGAGCAGGAAGCTATTATCAAAAACGTACTTGACAGGAAAAACACCTTTGTCACCATGCCCACTGGCGGAGGTAAGTCTTTGTGTTACCAGATACCTGCCTTAATGCAAGACGGAGTAGCTATCATCGTTTCTCCTTTGATCGCTTTGATGAAGAACCAAGTAGACCAGCTCTGTGCGCTAGGTGTTAATGCTGCTTTTCTTAACTCTACGATTTCTAAAAAAGGCATCAATGCGATTAAGGAAGGAGTACTTGCAAACGAGATAAAACTACTCTACGTAGCACCGGAATCTCTTATTAAGCAGTCTAACCTTGACTTTCTAAAACAAGCCAAGGTATCTTTTATAGCCGTAGACGAGGTCCACTGCATTTCAGACTGGGGCCATGATTTTAGGCCAGAATATAGAAGAATAAAGTTGGTCCTTGATCAACAATTAGGTGCACTTCCAATCATTGCTTTAACTGCTACCGCCACGCTTAGGGTACAACAAGATATTCTTAAAAACCTGCAGATAGAAGATGCTACGCTATTTAAAACATCTTTCAACAGGTCTAACCTTTATTACGAAGTACGCCCCAAAACTCAAGTAGAAAAAGAGCTTGTCAGATTTATAAAAGGCTATTCAGGGGCGTCAGGGATTGTGTATTGTCAGAGTAGAAAAAAGGTAGAGGAGATCGCAACCCTACTTAATGTAAATGGTGTCAAAGCAGTTCCATACCATGCTGGTCTGGAAGCTAAGGTTAGAGTAAAGAACCAAGATGCTTTTTTGACTAAGAAGATAGAGGTGGTTGTAGCAACCATTGCCTTTGGTATGGGCATTGACAAACCTGATGTCAGGTTTGTGGTCCATCATGATATTCCTAGATCTTTAGAAGGCTATTACCAAGAAACCGGACGGGCAGGCAGAGATGATTTAGAGAGTATCTGCTTGATGTTTTACAGTTATGAAGACGTACTCAGGCTGGAGAAGCTCAATAAAAGCAAACCTGCTGGGGAACGAGAAAAAGCTAAGTTCCTTTTAGGAGAAATGGCTGATTATTCCATCTCTGGAGTTTGCCGAAGAAAGCAGCTGTTCCACTATTTTGGAGAAGCCTATGAAGGCCCTTGCAACCGCTGTGATAACTGTAAGCACCCTACAGCCACCTATGCTGGAGAAGAATTTGTTAAAATGGTACTAGAGGCCGTGCGGCAAACCCAAGAAAAATTTGACACTGACCACATCATCCGCTTTCTGAGGGGTATAGAAGATCCCTACATCAAGAGCTACCACCAAAAACTGGACCTCTTTGGACATAAAAGTGAAAAAGGTGAAGCCTTTTGGAAATCTGTGATCAGGCAGGCTCAACTTCTAGACCTGTTGAGTAAGGGTATAGATCAAATAGATATTTTAAAAGTTACAGAGAAAGGAAAATATTTTTTAGATAAGCCTTATACTGTTGAGCTACATGAGGACAATGTGTACGATACCACTAATACCACAGCAAAACACACAGAGATTAATGAGCAACATGACATAGCACTATTTAAGCTACTGAAAGCACTTAGAGCAAAGGTGGCCCAAGAAAAAGGCATCCCTGAATACGCTATCCTACAAGATAGCTCACTAAAAGAAATGGCCCTATTCTACCCTACTACTCTAGAAGAATTAGCACGTATCAATGGACTCAGTATAGGAAAAGCCCAAAAGTTTGGCCTTCCGTTTCTAGAAGTTATTCACCAGCATGTAGAAGAAAATGATATTACCCCTGTATCAGACTTCCTGGTAAGATCCAAAGCAGACAATACCAAAAACAAAGTATACATCATCCAGCAGGTCGATCGCAAAATCCGCCTTGAAGAACTTGCAGATGCTAGATCCTTGAGTATGGAAGAGCTGCTCAAGGAAATGGAACAAATATGCTACTCTGGTACCAAATTAAACCTCGACTATTATATTAACACAATTTTAACCAAAAGTGAGCAACGAGAAATCTACGATTACTTTATGCAAGCTGAGACGGACCGGATCAAAGAGGCGCAGGAAGCAAGAGGGGGAAATTTTGAAGAAGAAGAGCTGCGCTTAATGCGCATTAAGTTCTTATCTGAGGTTGCCAATTAGCCTAGCACAAAAGCACTACTCATTACTTACAAGGATTCTCTGAGATGTTTTGCATTGCTCAGCCCCTATCTATGGCGCAAGCTGTTTTACACTTATGCCTTGCTCGTTAGAGCTTATTGACAAGGGCTTACAAGTACAGTGGAAAGTTCTATAGGTCAACAGCAAGGACTTTTGCTAAGCCCAAGTTCTACCATTATGGCACAAGTGTTTTATACTTGCACCTTGCATGATAAGCATGCTTCTCGCTTCGTGGTAGTATCAAATGAATACATAATTTTGTAGAAACTACCACCAAATACAACTCAAAAAACATGCAAAAAGGCCTAAGAATACATTGCTGGTTAATCCTCCTGCTCTTCTGTGCTTGCGAGCACACGATGGTCTATCAAAAAACTATTTCACTGCCAGAGACGCAGTGGTGTGTAGATTTCTTACCAGAATTTAAGTTTCACATTAGGGAAGAGGAACAGACCTATAACATTTACTTCACAGTCGAGTACACGCCAACCTATCCTTACCAAAACCTTTGTCTCACCTATTACCTTGAAAATGACACCCAAGATTTGCTTGAGACAGCCCTAAAAGATTATGAACTATTTGATGCCAAAACAGGGAAATTCTTAGGAAGCGGCTTTGGAAAAACAAAAAGCCATGTATCTACCATATTACGCAACTACCAATTTCCAAAACCGGGCTTGTACACTTTAAAAATGGAACACTTTATGCGTACCGATGTCTTGCCTGGTCTACAAGCAATAGGAATAAAAATAATCCGAGCAACACAAGCCCCTCAATGACAACACCATTGACCTGTCGTACTTTAACCCTATTAAAAGCGATTCAGCAACATCGTTTTTACCTCCACTTGCTATCCTTACTGAGCGCTCTATGCTTTTGGGCTGCTTGGCCACCTCAGCTCGGCACGCCACTTTTATTTGTTGCCCTTATTCCACTGCTGTGCATAGAAAAGCACATTGCTACCCATCCTTACCAGCGTCCTGCCTGGACTTTTTACAAGTATGCTTATGGGACAATATTCCTATGGAACCTAGCCACCACCTGGTGGGTGGTCTATGCTACTGTAGCAGGTGCCATCTTCATGCTCCTTGTCAATAGCGCTTGCCTTAGCTTTCCTTTACTACTCTTTTATTGGACCAAGAAGCGCCTTGGTCCAGTATTGGGTTACCTGTCATTAGTTGCCTATTGGATTAGCCTGGAATACATGCACCTTAACTGGGAACTTTCCTTTCCGTGGCTTAATTGGGGAAATGGTTTTTCCTGCTGGCCCGAATCGGTGCAATGGTATGAGTACACTGGTACGTTAGGGGGCACCTTGTGGATACTTGTTGCTAACATAGGCCTGTATCACGTTATTGTTGAAAGAACAAATGCTATGCAGTGGGGGGGACTGAGGAGTGTTGCTTTATGGGTAATCCTTCCTATCTCATACAGCTATTATTTGTACACCCACTACCAAGAGCAAGGAGAAGAAGTAGAAGTAGTAGTCGTGCAACCCAACATCAACCCTAATACAGAGTGCTTTATCAATACGGGAGAACTTCTTTCTATAGAAGAGCGTGTAGAACGGTTTATTGAACTATCTCAAACAAGGCTAACACCACAAACCCAATTTCTAGTTTGGCCAGAATCAGCTGTCGACTTACTGTTCCATGAACAAAGGATAAGGGATTATTTGCTTATTGATAGGCTGCTACAGTTCAGGCAGCAATACCCCCAGCTATCTTTAGTGACGGGTATCAACTCTCTAGTAGGTTATGAAAATAAGAAGCTTACCAAAACTGCTCGCTTCAGTGATCTTTATGGTTATTATGACGTTTTTAATACAGCTCTTTTTGTAGGTAACCAAGGCACGCTAGATACCTACCACAAGTCTAAGCTTGTGCCAGGAGCAGAAATTATCCCTTTTCTCTATAGCGTGAAAGTGCCTAAATCCTTAACAGCAAGCCTAGAAGGCATGCTAAGGTCTATGGGCATGCAAGCCCAACCGCACGTTTTTTTTAATGCTCAGGGCATTGGGGTTGCTCCTATTATCTGTTACGAATCTATTTATGGTGAACACGTAGCTAGGTTTATTCGCAAAGGGGCTTCCCTTATCTTTGCAACTACTATTGACGGCTGGTGGAAAAACACCTCAGGATACCAGCAGCATTTTCATTATACCCGGCTAAGAGCCATTGAAGGTAGAAAAAGTGTGGCCAGATCAGCGTTTAATGGTCTCTCAGGATTTATTAACCAACGGGGCGATGTACTACAAGCTACGCGCTATGAGGAGCAAGCTGTCCTCAAATGTAGTATACAGGCAAACCAAGTCCTTACCTTTTATGTAAGGCATGGAGACTATATAGCTAGGATAGCTGAGGGGGTATCTTTCCTGCTCTTGATCGGAACCTTATCACGCAGTAGGCTAGTAAGAAAAACCCTTCCAGCACCTGCTACTAGCAAAGGCGACTATGACCCCAGCTGAAGAAAAAGCAATTTATCAAAAAGCTGCCCGCTATTGTAGCTATCAAGAGCGCACAGAAAAGGAAGTGGGGGAAAAGCTGCGCACATTGGGTATAGCGTGTGAAGTAGAAGCAACTAAAATTATTCAGACATTAAAGGTAGAACGTTTTCTAAGCGAAGAGCGCTATGTAGAGGCATTTGTTAGGGGGAAATTCTTTGCCAAGAAGTGGGGTAAACGTAAGCTACTTACTGCATTGAGCCAAAAAAGCCTTGACCAGGTGCTTATCCAAAAAGGGCTTGATGCCATCAACGATGTTGACTACCGCCAGGCCCTCTACGCGCTGGCCAACCAAAGAAAGCAACAGCTAAGTGGAACAAATCTTGGGCAGAACCAACAAAAACTCATCAACTATTTGCTCCAAAAAGGTTATGAGCCTGGTCTTGCCTGGGAAGCAGTGCAAGAGGTCCTAAAAGCATGAAGCCTTTGAAAAAAAGACAGACCACCTTTTTCTGCCAAAACTGTGGTACAGAATATCCCAAATGGCAGGGTAGGTGCGATGCTTGCCAACAATGGAATACTATTGTTGAAGAAGTAGTTGCACAGCAGGACCAACCATCATCCATGCCCTGGAAGGCACTAGGCCCCTACGAAGCTCCTGTGCCTAACCATCCCAAGCAGCTCCATGAGATTAGCCATAAATCTCAATATCGCCTTTCATGTCCAGATCAAGAGTTTAGCCGCGTACTAGGGGGTGGCATCGTGCCTGGCTCGTTGGTCCTTATAGGGGGTGAACCTGGGATTGGTAAGTCTACTTTATTGCTACAGATCGCTTTGTCTCTTCCACTAGAAAAGGTGCTGTATGTCTCGGCTGAAGAAAGCGAAGCGCAAATCAAAATGCGAGCAGCAAGGATAGCACACACGCCAGATAAATGCTACATCCTCAACGAAACCTTCCTACCAAACGTCTTTCAGCAGATAGCTCGGCTTCAACCTTCTTTGGTTATTATTGATTCTATTCAGACGCTACATACAGACTACCTTGGCTCAGCCGCAGGCAGCCTTGTGCAGGTGAGAGATTGCACCGCGTTGCTTCTCCGCTATGCCAAATCCACCCACACTCCCGTCTTTCTAATCGGCCATGTCACTAAAGAAGGCAATTTAGCAGGCCCTAAAGTGTTGGAGCATATGGTAGATACTGTATTGCAGTTTGAAGGCGATCGCCACTTAGCTTACCGGATCGTCAGAACTATTAAAAATAGGTTCGGTTCTACTGCTGAGCTAGGCATTTACGAGATGCGCCATAATGGACTGCGTGAAGTCACCAATCCTTCTGAGCTACTCATCTCTCAACGAGAATATGCCCTGAGTGGCATTGCCATTGGTGCTTCGCTAGAAGGCAATCGCTCGCTCCTCATCGAAATACAAGCCTTAGTTAGTCCTGCTACCTATGGCACTGCCCAGAGAAGCACTACGGGCTTTGATACTAAACGCCTGAACATGCTGCTGGCTGTTTTGGAAAAAAAAGAAGGCTTGCGCTTGGGTACACAGGATGTGTTTCTCAACATAGCAGGTGGGCTAAGCGTAGAAGACCCTGCGCTTGACCTGGCAGTGTGCGCTGCTATAGCTTCTTCCTTGCAGGACCAAGTCATACCCCAGCACTATTGTTTTGCTGCAGAAGTGGGGCTAGGTGGAGAAATCAGGAGTGTCAGCCGTATTGAACAGCGCATTGCTGAAGCAGAAAAGCTTGGCTTCAAAGACATCTTCATCTCCAAGTACAACGCTAAAGGACTGGTTGTCCAAGGCTCCAAAATTATGATCAGGCCCGTAGCTAAAATTGAGGAAGTGATTGCTTGTTTAGCTTAAAGTTGTCTTTACTGGCGTTAAAAAGCCTAAAAATAAGCCACCTGCTCCATTCCAAACAGTCTTAGGATGTGTTTTTCCAAACTTTCGGTGACTGCTTGTATGGTTGGTTTACTGCCTAGTTCAGCTGCTATAGAGGTTACCTTTTTACCTTGAATACCACAGGGAACGATCTGATCGAAATAAGTTAAGTCTGGATATACATTCAGGGCCATCCCATGCATCGTTACCCAGCGACTGATCCTGACACCTATTGCACAGACCTTACGTGCATTTTTGTTCTCCTCATGGTCGACCCACACTCCTGTAAGCCCTTTGATCCTTCCTGCACAAATCCCAAAGTCCTGTAAGGTGGCGATCACCACCTCCTCCAGCAATCTTAAATAGTGATGGATATCTGTAAAAAAATTCTCCAGATCTAGGATAGGGTATAACACGAGCTGGCCTGGGCCATGATAAGTAATGTCTCCGCCGCGGTTGGTGTTATAAAAAGCAACTTCTTGCTCTTTGAGTTGACCTTTACTGACTAACAGGTGGTCGGCAAGGCCACTTTTTCCCATTGTATATACATGTGGGTGTTCGCAGAAAAGGAGATAATTAGGGGTAAGCTTTTGGTAAGGTGTAGCTAGCTTTTGGTTGGCTAGCTTCATAGCAACAATTTCATTGAACAAAGTCTCTTGCAAGCTCCATGCCTCTTGGTATGTTATTAACCCTAACTTTTTTATGTGTGCCTGTTGGTTCTTGCTATGCATGAGTGCAAGATAATTATCAGGTAGTTTATGGGGGCTATTGTGCACAAATAAGCTTACGGGTAAGCGATCTTTATTGCTTTTGTTTTGTCATGTTAGCTTAATAAGTTGAGGTGAGTTTTATAATTCATCGCTATAGTCAATCATTCTGAAAACACTACATCAACGCTTGGGAAAAGCAGCCGAGGAGCTAGCAGCCCAACATTTACAGAACCAGGGGTTTGTCATCATAGCTCGCAATTACCGCTACAAGCGGGCAGAAATCGACATCATTGCCCAAAAGGGTGGGCTGCTACTGTTTGTAGAAGTGAAAGCAAGAAGCAGTAACTACTTTGGTTATCCAGAAGAATTTGTATCTCCTCAACAACAAGACCTACTCAGGGAGGCAGCAGAGCACTACATCCTAGAGCAGGATTGGAACTACCCTATCCGCTTTGATGTCATTGCTGTGCTCAAAAAATATAAGCAGGAGGTAGAAGTCAGCCACTTTGAAGATGCTTTTTATTAAGCTACAAAGGCACTCTGACAAGAGCTCCCCAATGCTTACCTTTGCCCCAACGCATGTAGTACCCTTTCATCACATAACAAGTACAAAAAAACGTTTTATACTGGAAACATCTTTTGAGCATTTCATTACAAAAGTACAGCTGAAAGCCATTGAGCTCTTTAAAATAAACCAATGAATGGTCCACCGATGATCGAAAAGTTAGCATCCATCAAGGGAAGGTTTCAAGAAATAGGTATGCTGCTGGCACAGCCAGAAGCCTTGGCTGACATGAAACAATATAAAGCCTTGAGCAAAGAGTATAAAGGCCTCACTAAAGTTGTTGGAGTTTATGAGCAGTACCAAAAAGTGCTAACCAATATAGAAAGTGCTAAAGAAGTCTTGCATACAGAAAAAGATGCGGCCTTTAGAGAAATGGCCAAAGAGGAGTTAGAGCTCCTAGGACAGCAAAAGCAGACCCTAGAAGAGCATCTCAAGTCCATACTTATCCCCCAAGACCCTAACGATAGCAAAAATATCATTTTAGAAATTAGGGCAGGTACTGGAGGCGATGAAGCGGCAATTTTTGCAGGTGACTTGTTTCGGATGTACAAACGCTTTGCTGAAAAAATGAACTGGCCACTGAATGTGCTTGATGTGACAGAAGGTCCAGCTGGAGGGTACAAAGAGATCATTTGTAACGTTGCAGGAGAAGAGGTGTATGGGATAATGAAATATGAATCTGGGGTACACAGAGTGCAGCGTGTACCTGCTACAGAAACCCAGGGACGGATCCATACGTCAGCAGCCAGTGTGGTGGTCCTACCTGAAATGGATGAGGTAGAGGTGCACATTGACATGAATGATGTGCGGAAAGACACTTTCTGCTCCTCAGGGCCTGGCGGTCAGTCGGTCAATACCACTTATTCTGCTATCAGACTGACACACATCCCCACAGGCATCGTTGTGTCCTGTCAGGACGAAAAGTCCCAGATTAAAAATTTAGAAAAAGCGCTCAAAGTGCTCAGGTCAAGGTTATATGAACAAGAGCTCAAAAAACAACAAGAAGCAGTGGGGGCGGAAAGAAAGTCCATGGTCAAAAGTGGCGATCGATCTGATAAAATCCGCACTTATAACTACCCCCAGGGGCGGGTCACAGACCACCGCATTGGCTACACGGTCCATAACCTTCCAGCTGTTGTCGATGGTGATATAGGAAATTTTATAGAGGCTCTAAGAATTGCAGACAATACTGAAAAGTTAAAAGAAGAAAAGTAATGATAGATAGGAAGATGTAAAAGTTTTATTACTTGAAAGGAGGCAGTTTAACTTACATTTACTACAACAGAAACTAAAGGTATAACTTCCAGGTAATGCCTTTGCTGGGATATAATGAAGAGCCCTTCTAGGGTAAGTTTACTTCTATGCGCACCCATGGAAAGTCATGATCAGAGAGCTCTTGTGCCATGCCCAGAGTACTATACCCCATTCCTTTACTGTAAAAAATTTAACGTTTCACGCAAATCCAGTCCACTACACTGTCAAACGGTGCAGTAAAAGGTATGGTATCTCTATCAATGGCAGTAACATAGTTGTGTGCAGTCAGGTGTTGGTGAACCCCAGTATTGTACTGAATAGTGGCTGCTTCAGTTTTACCAGGCGTGCTTGTTAGGAGTCCTTGCCAATAGATGCCCAGTGGTAGTCGTAGTGGTCCAAAGCAACTGTCTGATTAAAGCCGCTCATTAAAATGTGTACTAGCCAGCTTTACTTGCAAGTAATGTTTAACAATGTGCTATTGAGCTCGTGAGATAGCGTCTAGCTGAGGAGTAACCTCTACCTTTACTTTCTTGATCTTACGCGGATCTGCTGCTGCAACAGTGAAAGTGAAGTTTTTATAGCTTAGTTTTTCATTGGCTAGGGGCAACCGGCCATGCAGCTCTAACAAAAGTCCACCTAGCGACTCATTTTCTCCTTTAACCTCTTCAAAAGTGTCTGAAGTTACCCCAACGACTTTGCAAAAGTCGTTCAACGAAATTTTACCCTCAAACACAAACGTGCACTCATCAAGCTGCTTGTACAAAGCCTCGTCTTGGTCGAACTCGTCTATGATGTCTCCAATAATTTCTTCGATAATGTCTTCCATGGTAATCAAGCCCGAAGTGCCTCCGTACTCATCTACCACAATGGCCATCTGCATCCGCTTTTCCTGAAATTCCAGAAGCAAGGCATCTATTTTTTTATTTTCAGGCACGAAAAGACACTTACGGAGCAAAGTCTGCCATTGGAAATATTCATTTTTCTCTAGGTAGGGTATTAAATCTTTGGCGTACAAAATGCCCTCTATCTTGTCGATGGTGTCTTTATAAACAGGTAAACGTGAGTAGCCCGACTTATTCACCAGGTCCATCAGCTGGTGAAAGTTGATGTTTATCTCCACCGCTGTAATCTCTGTGCGCGGCTGCATGGTCTGTTTGGCCGTTAGGCTACTGAAATTTACTACTCCTTTGAGGACTTCTCTTTCTCCTGCTGAAGCTTCCTGAATTGTAGTTAGTTCTAATGCTTTACTCAGTTCATTAATAGAAAGATCATGTTTTTCTTGAAAGATTCCTTTGCCAAAAAGTTTGCCAATGCTTAGCAGCAGTCCAGAGAGCGGATACAAAGCAGCTACAGCAAAGTTCAGGAAACCAGTGAGCTTTTTAGCAAAACGCAAGTTGTTCTGATTGGCATAAACCTTAGGGATAAGCTCTCCAAACAGCACAATGCTGGTGGTAGAAATGAGCGTATAAATGAATAGAAGAAGACTACTTACCTCCTCTTCTCCAACTATTTCCCAAAGCCAATAGGTCGATAACGTCACAAATGTAACGTTAATCAAGTTATTGAGGATCAGGACCGTGGCTAGTAAACGTCTAGGGTTTTGCAAAAGCTTTAACAATTTTCGTTCCCTAGCATCTTTGCTGTTTTTACATTGTGTAATTTGTCTGTGAGAAAGAGAAAAAAAGGCTATCTCAGCACCTGAAACGATTGCAGAACACGACAAGAGGACTAATAATGTTAGCCCATCGAACAGGTAGAGATGAAGTTTTGGTAGGTTAACCAAGGTAGGAAGGCAGGCAGACAACAGAACAGTTTGTGAATTTTTAGTGATCAACTATGACTTATAATAGCTAGGCACAAGAACGGATCAGTATGAAAGCCGAGCAGTCTTTAGACACTGAAATATTATGTTTACCCCTTTTAAGCACATCTCGGGTGCTTTAGAGTTTTTTGTATAAAGGGACAGTAGTCAGGGCAGGCTGAGCTAGTACTCAATTTAAAAGGGAAGTCCATCGGTTCCTTCATCCTCTACTGCAACAAACTGAGTTGTGTTTGATACAGCGGGCTCAGAAGCATTACCTTTGCCAGCTCCTAGTGGCATCAGATGCTGCCCCACCACTTCTGTGATGTGTTTTTTTTCCCCTTCTTTGTCTACATAAGAACGGCTGGTCAGTTTTCCTTCAATGTAAACTTGTCGTCCTTTAGACAAATATTTTCCAGAAAATTCAGCGACTGGGCCCCATAGCACCACGTTGTGCCACTCGGTTGTAGTTATTCTTTCTCCTGCTTTGTTCTTGTAAGTTTCGTTGGTGGCTAGGGTGAACGTAGTGCGTGTTCTATCATTTTCCAAATGTCTTACTTCAGGATCTTTTCCCAAGTTGCCAACTAAGATAACTTTGTTAACCCCTGACATGACTAAACTTTTATTTTTTTACGTTACAATCCCACCAAACTAAGCATAAAATTCTTCTTCCAAAAACTTGTTGATTAAAATTGGCTTAGGGAGCGCTCTGGTCTCCTCCAAGGTAAAAGCCTTAATACCAACCTGCTGCAATAAGGGTGATGCTTCTTTGATGAGAGAGGTTGTTGCTTGGATATGAAAGAAATGGACATACAGTCTTCGGTGCGTTAACAAGTGTTTGTACAGCTTATTTTTTCTGTTAATGGTTACTTTGTGGTAGTGTATTAAATCTATCAGCTTGTCTTCTAGCTGTTGGGCTTCTTTGAGCCCTTCATCTTCAACTAAATAAAAATCATAAAGACCGGCCCAAATGCCTGCTGTATCTCTACGTTTCATGTATAACTTTCCATCGTACTGCATAACAAGATAATGAAGGAACCGTTGTCTGATTTTTATTTTTTTGCTTTTGAGGGGAAGCGTGTACTGCCTACTAGTATGAAACGCTACACAGCACTCTTGAAAAATGCAAGTAGTACATTTTGGTTTAACAGGTGTACAATGGGTTGCTCCAAACTCCATGATAGCTTGGCTGTACAAGTCAGCTTCTTTTTGAGGGACCAATGAATGCGCAAGGTCATAAATGGCTTTGATTCCTTGGGTAGATGCAATGTCTTCTTCTATGCCAAACACCCTAGCCAATACCCGATATACATTACCATCTACCACAGGAACGGGTTCTTTAAAGGCAATTGAAGCAATAGCAGCAGCCGTGTACTTGCCTACTCCTTTTAAATGCAGCAGGTCTTTGTAGTTGTTAGGAAACTTTCCATTGAGTTGGGTAGCAATTATGTGGGCACAGGCATGCATGTTCCTTGCTCTGGAATAATACCCTAGCCCTTGCCATAGGCGCATTACTTCCTCCTCATTGGCATTAGCCAGATCCTCTACAGAAGGGTACTTTTCAACAAAGCTTTGGTAGTAGGGAAGACCCTGTGCTACCCTAGTCTGTTGTAAAATGATCTCTGAAAGCCAAATTTTGTAAGGATCGTGTGTTTCTCTCCAAGGTAAATGGCGCTTATGGACTTGGTACCAAGCAATAAGCCATTTTGCAAAGAGCACCTTTGTTAGGTCTCTTTTAGGTCCGCTCGCGGGATATTGGATAGAAAGCTGTGACAAAGGGATAGGCTAGTTGAGATTGCTTGGACGCAGGGCAAAATACACAGTTAATACAATAAAACATGAATTTTCTTGTAGCTTAGGGTGATTTCCAATGAGGGTACTTACCATTTCCACGTTGATGGCTTTATAGTGCGCCTAAAATGAAAAAATCAGATGTTATCTCAAAAGTTGCTCAAAAAACTGGTATTAGTAAAGCAGACGTACAAATTACTGTAGAGGCACTACTCCGAAGTGTTCAAAATGCCGTAAGTGAAGGAGAAAAGGTTCATTTTAGAGGATTTGGCTGTTTCTTAGCTAAGAGAAAAGGGAAAAAAATAGCTAGGAACATATCCCAAAATACAGCTATTATCATTGAGGAACATTATGTGCCCAGCTTTAGGCCAGCCAAATCTTTTATTACTAAAACAAAAGAGTTATTAATAAGTGTCGACCCACAAGATGGCGCTGCTGACTAGCTAAGAGGATGCTGTTCACAGCTAGCTTGGTCTGAAAGCTAAGCCTCATAAGCAGTTGTAGCTAAGATGTATGAGATTGAACTTTGATTCCCTAAAATATGTTAGATTTGTAGCACATGTTCAAAACTTGTTCGGATCTCTAGCACTAGAGCTCATGCAAGTATTAACGACAAATCATTGCCTTTTTGTGTAGGAAGGTGCACCTGAGTGGTGGCTAACAAAGCGCTACTTCTGTGGCCTCCTAAAGAGAAAGAGAAGAGTTACAAGATAACAATCATTAAGAAATCCTATCAATATGCCTTGCGGTAAAAAAAGAAAAAGACACAAGATGGCTACCCATAAGCGTAAAAAGCGCCTGAGAATGAACAGACACAAAAAGAAGTAAACGCCATGCGTAGGCTCCATGCTTGACTACTCTTTACCCACTCCAACGTTGTTTCTAGCTATTTATACCCGTTTTTAGTTAAACATAATATTTAAAAAAATTGGCTAACGAACTAGTTATTAATGCTACACAGGATGGCTTTCGAATAGCACTTCTGAAAGAAGGTGGACTCCTTGAATATCACATAGATGAAAAAAACAATGAATTCATAGTTGGAGATATCTATTTAGGTACTATTAAGCGCCTTTTGCCCAGTCTAAACGCGAGCTTTATTGATATAGGTTACAAGAAGGATGCCTTTTTGCATTATTCTGACCTAGGCCCTCAATTTAAGTCCCTAAACAAGTTTCTCCAACTTGCTATGAAGGATAAAAATCCTGGTTATGAGCTGAACCAGTTTGGTATTGAACCAGAGACAGATAAGCTGGGAAAGATTTCTGAAGCCCTGTCCAGAAACCAGCACATCCTTGTGCAGGTAGTCAAAGAACCCATCTCTACCAAAGGTCCTCGGCTGTCTGCTGAGTTGTCTATCGCAGGAAGGTACATGATCCTCGTGCCTTTTATTGATACCATCAATATCTCCAAAAAGATTACGGGCAGTGAAGAAAAGAAAAGATTGGTTCGCCTCATCTCTTCCATTAAGCCTAAAAACTTTGGTATCATCGTTAGGACTGCTGCCGAGAACAAAGAAGCTGCTGAGCTGGACAAAGATCTCAAAGATTTACTTAAAAGGTGGGAAGAAGGTGTCACTAAGCTTAGTAAGGTGGTCCCTAGAGACAAGGTTATAGGAGAAATGAACAGGGCTTCTTCTATTCTCAGAGACATGCTCAACGAGTCTTTCGATAATATTCTTGTAGATGATAAGCAAGCGTATGAAGAGATCAAACAATACATCCGTAAAATTGCTCCTGAAAAAGAAAAAATCGTCAAGCATTACCAAAGCAAGACCAAGATATTTGAGCATTTTGGCATAGAGAAGCAGCTAAAGATACTCTTTGGCCGAACTGTTAGCATAGAAGGGGGCGGTTATCTGATTATTGAGCACACAGAAGCCATGCATGTAGTAGATGTAAATAGTGGCAATAGGACAGTCATAGACGAAGACCAGGAGGAGATGGCTTTGAATGTAAACTTAGCTGCTACTAAAGAAATAGTCCGCCAGATTCGATTGCGAGATATGGGGGGAATTATTGCTGTAGACTACATTGGCCTGAAGGAGATAAAGCACAAGCGCATGCTTTACCAAAAGATGAAAGACTTACTTCGGGAAGATCGTTCTAAAACCACAGTGCTTCCACTTTCCAGGTTTGGCGTCATGCAGCTTACACGCCAGCGTTCTAGGCCAGAGATGAATGTCGTTACCCAGGAGCAATGCCCTACTTGTGGAGGTACGGGTAACATAGCCGCTTCTATTGCCATAGCTGAGCAGATTGAAAAGAGCCTTGAGCTAGTGCTTGCAAACCAAAATGAAAAAAATATTACCCTTTTTTTACATCCTTATCTGTATGCTTATTTCTCCCATGGGGTTTTTTCAAGGTGGTCCAAATGGCTGCTGAAGCACAAGACGTGGATTGGACTTAGAGAAGATTCCTCGCTGGGCCTCACTGAGTTTAAGTTCTTCAACAAACAGGGAGAAGAACTTGAGCTAGATCGCTAATTTACCTTTTTGCTAGACTATCTTCATTAACTAAGAGCTGCTAAAGCTGGGTAAAAAATTAAACTTCTATCCACCGGCTAGTAGTGTACTAGACAACAAACACTTTTAAACTCAGCCAAATTTTTACCCTCTCCAACAGGAAAATTATAAAACACTAAAGCAGAAAAATCATTGCAATGGAGAAATAGATAAGCATACCCGTGATATCTACAAGCGTAGTAATGGCAGGACTAGCAGCCACAGTAGGATCTCCATTAAAATATTTGGCGATGAGTGGTAAAGCAGCCCCAAGTACCGTCGAAGTGACAACTTGTAAACTGAGCGCCAGTGCAATGATAAAGGCCAAACTGTAAATGCTGTAGTTGTCCAGGACAACGTTGCCAGAGAGGATAATAACTTTGAGGAAAGCTAGAAAGAATAAGCACAGAGCCAGCAAAAAAGCTACTTGAGCTTCTTTGAGAATGATCCGTAGCCAATTGTGGAGTGTGACCTGGCCAAGAGATACTGCCCTAATAACTACTGTGGCAGCTTGACCGCCTGCATTTCCCCCCACGCCTGCAATCATGGGCAAGTACAACGCCAAAATGGTCAGCCTAGCTAGCAGTGCTTCATGTTTATGGATGATGATTTCAGATAAAAAGCTAGCGATAAAAAGGCCCACTATCCACGTTACTCGTTTCTTAAAGTGCTGAAAGCTAGAAGCCTTTAGGTAATCTGAAGATTCTTCGTTAGAAACAATCCCCATGAACTTTTCCATGTCTTCTGTCTCTTCGGCTCGGATGACGTCCATAGCATCATCATAACGCACAATCCCTACCAACTGCTTTTCTTCATTAAGAATAGGTATAGCTATCAGATCGTACTTCTCTATCTTTTGTACAACAGACTCCCGATCATCGTTTATTTCAGCATAGACAAAGCTTTCATGTAAAACCCTGGCTACTTTCTGGTTAGGCGCAGCCATGATCAGGTCTTTCAAAGAAACAAACCCTATCATCTGCATGTTTTTGTCTATCACATAGATGTAATAGATCATTTTTTTAGAAGGAGAATCTTCCCTGAGTTTTTGGATGGCTTGCTTGACGGTCATGCCTTCCATGACAGTCGCAAAATCAGTACTCATAATGCCACCGGCCGTCTCAGGAGGATAAGCACTTAAGGTAATTACATCTTCTCTATCCTTTTTGGATAAGTATGGGAGAATTTTGACTTGTTCTTTGTCACCAAGCTGCTGGTAAAATTCAGCACGTTGGTGAGAGGGAATGTGGGAAAAGATGTCAGCAAAGTTTTTTTTACTCAGCAGTTGGTATAAGACTAGCTGTTGCTCTTCTTCAAAATTAGCAAAGACAGCACCCTGAAGTTCTTCGGGAAGTAAAATGAATAATGCTAATAGTACCTCAGGAGGCTGTTGAACTAAAAATTCTGCTACCTCAATGATGGGGGCGACCCTCAGTAAAGATAACAACTCTCCTTCTTGCCGCTGCTCCAGAAGCTGGGTCCAGCGCACCAGGTTGGTTGTTTCCACTGAGTTGACCATAATCACTCCTCATTTTACAGCTTAACAATTAGGGGTAGTACCTTCGGCCCTTTGCTCTCGAACAATAGTTAATAACGCTCAAAATAGCCTGGCGGTGAATTTATGGAATCCAAACGGTATGACAAAGTGAAAAATATTTTTCTATAGTAAACCAGAGAGCACAGGATAGCTGTTCTCAGAAGATTTTATTTACCTTTGTCTTTGTTCGGGATGTAGCGCAGCCCGGTTAGCGCACTCGCTTAGGGTGCGAGAGGCCGGGGGTTCAAATCCCCCCATCCCGACTCTTCCAAATTTCTATAAAATCATCGCATTAATGCTGCTTCATCAATAGCTTGCAAAAAAAGCCGTGGTTTTCCCTAATCAAACTATTTTAAAGCACCTTTTGTAGAGCTATGGAGCTATCCCTTGTTGTGGTGTTTGTTTATGTGTACGCTGTAATGCTATATTTACCGCGTTTAAGGGTATTAGGAGAGGTGGGTGAGTGGCTGAAACCAGCAGTTTGCTAAACTGCCGTACATGTTTAATGTACCGGGGGTTCGAATCCCCCCCTCTCCGCATACTAACCCATATTGTATCCTAGAGGCAATATAGAGCCATCCCCGGGATGTAGCGTAGCTCGGTTATCGCGCCTGCTTTGGGAGCAGGAGGTCGCAGGTTCGAATCCTGCCATCCCGACACTAGTCATAAGCTTCTATCTGTCAAGGATTTAGGCAAAAAGTAGACACAGTAAAACTTATTCAAAAATTTTCTATTCACCTTTATTTTATCTAGAAGTAAGGTTTCTTGTAGTGGTTTAGATTCAAACTTATAGTTAGTACAATAGGAACTAATTACTCAATTGATTGGAAGACAGAATGAGTCTACACCACAGAAGCATAAAACGTAAGCCAGGATTGTTTGCGTTAGCTAAAAGCTTAGGAAATATATCTGCTGCTTGTAAGACCATGGGTATATAGTAGAGATAAGTTATTACAGGTTTAAAGAACTATACGAGACGAGAAGCTTTATAGGAAATCAGTAAGAGTGTACTCACACTTTTATTGATAGCTATTCGAGGGTAGCCGATGCGAAACTCTACCCTGAAAAGAGTGCAACTAGCCTGGCTGATATGTTAAACAATAGAGTACCTAAGAGGGTAATAAAGAGAGAAGCACATACGATCAGGTAATCTATACCGAAGAGTTCATGGTCTGGTAGATTGCTTTACTTTAAATTATAATTCTTTAAGGAAGCAAGTTAGAATTTAATGAACTACTTAAGCTTTAAGTTTTATTTAACCTTTTATTGCTAAGCAAGAAAGGCAATATCAACAGTACAGGTAAGCCAGAGGCCAAGGCCCAAAATCCACTCAGGCTCATTAAGTTTTTAGTATATATCCCTCCCATCATAGTTCCCAAAAAAACAAAGCCGTAAAATACAGGGAGACTTAGCGCATAAAATACACTTTCCTCGCCAGCTTTCAGGTGTTTCTGCAGCAGCGTAAAGAAGCATACCACTTCAAGTAGTTCTGGCAAACCTACCAGCACTAGTATAGCAAGGGCTAACCCAAAATGTGCTACTCCAGCCAAAGCCATAAAGCCTAAGCTCCGTAGCAAGCTCATCCAAACGTAAGTCTTAAGCAACGGTACCCTTTTATTTATCCAGCACAGCGCTTTGGGAGCTATAATACTACCCAGCATAGCCCCTATGCCATGAGCCGTTAATAGTAAGGTCCACCGAGATTCAAGGTTGTGAAAGGTCTCTGTATTAGACCAAAACAAGAATAGATTCAGGGTGCCTAATAGGATAGCATACCCTAAACCAGGTATAAAAATAGTCCAGAGGATAGGTTTACTGCGAAATAGCCTTAAAAAGCTTGAATACTCTACCTTTTGTAGAGTGTTACTGGGTTTTGTTGTTAGCCTTATGTTTGCTCTTGAGAGCATGGTTGAAGCTATTATTAACAATAGAGCTGTAGCATAAAAACTTTGCGTAATCGATAGTTTCCATAGAATTACCACTGCCAAAGCAGGCCCTAATATCCTTGAAGAACGCTCAACTGTTGCGAACAGGGCATTGGCAGAAATATTTTCTCCTTCTGGAATAAGTTGTGAGCGTAGCGCTGATACAGAAGCCACGATGGCTGTATCAATAATTCCTGTGAATAGGATCAAGCCTTGAAAGGCAAAGTGATTGGCAATATGGGGTAAGGTTAGTTGGGTCACTGCAAGCCATAAGATAGCAGTAACTAGTAGGGTTTTGGGGCCCTTTTTGAGTAAAGTAGTTGCTATGAGTGGCGCACAGATGACCTGAGGTAAAACGTGTAATCCTAGCGAGACAACCAACGTGGCTTGTGAATTAAATTTCTGGGCAATCAGTGACGGTAGCGCGCTCAAGGAAATCCATTTGCCCAAACTATAGACAGCATAAGGAATAATAAATCCTCTAAAATTAGGATCTCTAAAGGCGTTGGTTTTGATACGCATAGCAAAAAAATTAGGATCGGTAAGGACGCTGGTTTTGATATGCATAGCAAATATCTCCAAACCAATATATTTGCTGATCACCCCATAGGAGCGCTATAAACTTCTGTGTCCAAAATAGCCTTGCAGCTTCCCAAGCACGTAGCCAGAAAGTCGATAGGCAGCGTGTGCCTGTACCGTAAGACTTATTGGCAATAGCATACTCCCTGATGTCTTTGATGCATCTCCTTGCTTGTATGTCTGTGATAGGGGTGATGAGTAAAAATGAGTAAACAAAGCTAATGCATGTACAGTAGTTCATCAATGATTGTTCTATTTCGGGGTTATCCTATGAAAGCTAACAAGCCCTATTGAACCCCAATTTTTTTATGTTAAGGAGTGGGAATAAGGCAGCATATAGTTACCTTGAGGTAGGTTATAGGGTTTTTATACAAAACGCTGATTTCTAGGTATCACCGCATCAATTAGCCAAAGATAAAGTTCTAGAAGTTGACCTGGGAAGTACTACTAAAACAGTTTGAAACCTATTTGCGCCTAGAGCGCTCTTTATCACCTCATTCTGTGGCAGCTTACCTGCAAGATGTAAAACAACTGTGGCGGTTCCTTCAAATCAATCAACCCAACAGCCAGCCCCTAGCAGTAGAGACAGCACACTTACAAGCGTTTCTAAGTCACCTCCATTTGTCAGGTATACGCGCTACGAGCCAGGCACGCATGCTTTCATCCCTCAGAGCGTTTTATAAGTTTCTTTTATTGGAAGAACACCTCACCCAAAACCCCGTTGCCCTCTTAGAAAGCCCTAAGGTAAGCCGCAAGCTACCGCATACCTTAGAGGTGTATGAGATCGAAGCGCTTTTCAATGCAATCGACCATTCTAAGCCAACAGGTATGCGTAACAGAGCAATTCTAGAAACGCTGTACAGTGCAGGGCTTCGTATCTCTGAGCTCATAGAATTAAAGCTTGGCCATGTATATGCTGATGAGGAATTTATACGTGTTATTGGCAAGGGCAGTAAGGAGCGTCTAGTCCCTATAGGACAGGTGGCCTTGAAGTATATTCATATTTATGTAGAAGAGCTAAGGCGCCACCTTCCTATTCAAAAAGCCTTTGCCAATCATGTTTTCTTAAACAGAGCCGGCAGCAAGCTGACACGCAGTATGGTCTTTTTGATTGTCAAAGAGCTAGCTCATAAAATCGGTTTAAAAAAAGAAGTAAGTCCCCATACCTTTCGGCACTCTTTTGCTACACATCTCATGGAGGGAGGGGCAGACCTGCGGGCAGTGCAAGCAATGCTAGGACATGAGTCTATTACCACGACAGAGATTTATACCCATTTGGACAAGTACTACCTTAAGCAGGTGATCCAAGATTTTCATCCACGAAGTTAGCGGGAGGGTTAAGTACGGCGGCTGTCGTAAAAGGAGCATTCATAGTGCTTTTTTCCTTAAGTACGACTTGCGCCAAGCGTTATAGCCATATACAGCCAAGAAGACAAAAATAAGGTGCTGGATACTAAAGATATAAAGCGCTTTATAGTAACAAATGGCTGCATAATAAGCATCGAGAAAAAATATCAATATCCACCCTTCTAGCTTTTTCTTCATCAACATCCAGTACGCTATCAGATAGAAAGTTGCGTTGGTTGAGTCTAAATAAACTAAATCAGCATCAGAGAACTGATCTAGTAAACAGCCTAAAGACAGCGCCCCTGCAGAACCAATTAATAACAGTGTGACAAGCAGTTTGGTGCCAATTTTACTTAGGCTTAGTGGTGTTTTGTCTTTGTTACCATATAGCCAATGATGCCATCCATACAGGTCCAGGAAAATGTAAATGATATCGAGCAAGAAGCTAGCGTAGAGCCCTACCTTTAAGTAGACTAAGAGTCCTGCTAAGGTGGACAGGATACTCAACGGACGGGCAACGACCTGTTCACGCGTATCCAGAAATGCAGCTGTAACAGCAAGTACAGCACTGAGCAACTCGAAGTTAATAAGTTTCACCCTTGCTTTTTGTTAATAACACCCTCTGGTTGAAGCGTCATATATCTTTAAAGCATCGTTTCTAATTTACCGGAACATTTTTCTGCAAGGCACTTCACTTTTGTTTGACCATAGTCTCGCGCTCGCCTCACTCACTGTCCTAATCTTCTTAGAGGGCCTGGTTCGTAATTGCTGTTCGATTGAGGTAAGACTTATGCCAAGAACGATACCCATGTATGGCCATAATGATATAAAAAGCATGTAAGGCACTGAATAGATAGAGTGCTTTGTAATAACATACTACAGTGTAGAGCATATCTGCTATTATCCATACAATCCAACTTTCTAATTTTTTTCTTACCAACAGCCATTGGGCTGCGAGGCACAAAACCGTATGCAATGAGTCCCAATAAGCCAAATCAGCATTAGAGAATCGGTGTAGAAAATTGCCCAAAGCAAAGGCACCTAAAATATCAGTCAGCAACATGAAGGCCAAGATGCGAGGATTTGTTTTGCTTATCTGCAAAGAGGTTTTATTCTTACCGCCATATGACCACTGATACCAGCCATAGATATTCAAAACAACGTAGATGCAGTTAAGCAAGCATTTGGCGTAAAGTCCTGCAGGGTAGTAGACAAAAAGTGCCATCACTGTACCTATCAGGCTTAAAGGACGCGCCAACACATTTTCTTGCGTATCTAACCAGATAATGGTTATTGCCAAAATGACACCCAATAACTGGAGAGAGCTAAGCTGCATGTTAATTATGATGTTATTAGGTTGCCAAATCTATAGGCGCCTTAGTGATGCTATGCCAAGCCAATTGAATATGTTGCAAAAGTAGCGTATTGAACCATTTAGAAAACACTAAGCGCGTTTATTATTCAACCGATCTTCTAAAATTTATTCAACAAGTTACCCAATACCTTGAATCGTATCTCTAGGCAATGATTAACGACCTTTCCAGCTAGGAAATAATGTATCTTTTCTGTGCTTAGCCAAGCATAAAGTTTTTTGTTAGCAGCCATGCTTGAACACACAATGAAGAAAATCTTCAAGCAATTATGCCAGTTCTCTGGTAAAAAGGAATAGGACCTTGATACCTCATTTCAAAAAGAGATGATCAAAAGGGCACAGGCACTAGCCCTGAAAAGAAATGAAGCCCTAGCGCTTACAATACAAAAGGCAGTCAAAATGATCATGGAGGAGTTGGCCAGTGTTACAGAAGATGCTTTTGTTATGTTTGATGTACGCCATCCCGTGCCTCAAGCCTATAAAAGTCTGTTTCGAGTATTCCTGCTGGCTGCTGAGGTGTCAGGAAATGCAAACGGACCTACTACAGCAGAAAACATGTTTGGTACAGACAAAGCATTTGCCAATAGAAAGCGAGAAGATTGTATTATTCGCTGTTCGCACCTCATTCCAGAAAGAAAAATTGGATTTGCAAGCGCACGAGATGAAAAATACTTCTTGCTAACAGGCAATATCTCTTACTGCACAGCCATGACTATCAATAATCCAAATACACAAAAAGGATGCCTGGCTCATTTTGCTTACAGAAATTCTAGATTCATAGAGGAAGGACTAGAAGATCCAGCAGCTACCCCCAAATTCTACATCCAGCAAGTCATCTGTAATCTGATGGAGCCAGGACAGCATATCACTGGCCTTCAGTTTACTTTGTCAAGCGGCGATCCAGCCCATTTAGTTTTCTACAAGACCTTCTTAAGACTCTTTGGGATAAGCCCCATCGCCATCTTCTGTCGTCATGAGTGGGGTATCCGACATGATTTTTGGGGTGAAATGAGTGAAGGCAGTGTACAATTAAACTGTAAAACTGGAGTAGTATCACATCCTTCTTTTCGAGTAATCAAACGATGCAGAAAAGAGTTTTTCCCTGCCTTAGATACCACTGTAGATATCATACCTATTGACTAACGCCTCTCTTCAGACGCCCACTATGTCTTCGCAACTATCTTTTTTAGAAGAATTAGCAGCCCAACTTTATACACAGTATGGCCATCACAACGAGCTGACCGTTGTCTTGCCTCATGGGCGCGCAGGCATGGTTTTTAAGCAATTTTTAGCTGCCCCAATTACCCAACCTATCTGGTCACCACAGATATTAAGTATAGAAGGCTTTATGCAACAGCTTAGCCCCTTACGGCAAGCGTCTTCATTGCCCTTGACCTATGCCCTTTACCAGGCTTTCCAGACATTACAGCCTCGTGAGGAATCTTTTGAGCAGTTCTACTTTTGGGGAGCCATGCTGCTACAAGACTTTGATGTAATTGACAAGTACCTGGTAGATGCAGCGCACCTTTTTACCAACCTGAGTAAACAAAAACAACTCAGCCAGTCTTACGACTACCTTACTGAAGCCCAACGAACAGCCATACAATCTTTTTGGAAAAGCTTTGAGGAACGCGTTTCTAACCATCAGCGAGAGTTTTTACAACTATGGAAGTTACTTCCTAGGGTCTACGAGTACTTTAAAAAAGACCTACAAGTTCAAGGGATAGGCTATCAGGGCCTGTGTTACAGAAGCATTTACGAAGGTCTTACACAAGGTACCTTAAAGGTTAACCATCGGCACCTGATCTTTGCAGGCTTTAATGCACTCAGTCCTGTTGAAGAAAAAATATTGGCCTGGTGTAAGGAAAATGTACCTACAGACTTTTATTGGGACTTAGATGCCTACTATATAGAAGATGTGCGCCAGGAGGCAGGTGATTATCTCAGAACCTACCAGTATCAACCTCACTTTAGGACAAGCTTCCCTCAGCCTTTACCCAAGCGCCTAGAAGATCCTTCTAAGCACATTGAGCTCACTGCTGTAGCCTCTGAGGTAGGACAAGCACAGGTGATTGGCACACAGCTCCAAGCACTGATTGATATACAGGGGGCAGCTTTTAAGCCCAACAAAACAGCTATCGTTGTTGCCAATGAGCAATTATTCTTACCGCTACTCCATGCATTACCTTTGGAGCTTAACCAGGTGAATATCACTATCGAGTATCCAGTAAAAAGTACTGCCATCTATCGCCTAGTCGAGCATCTGCTTGATTTACAAGTAGCTGTCACCCACGAGCCAAACCTGCTAGGCTACCTCGCTACTCAACAAGTGCTTGCTATACTTAGCCACCCACACGTGCTAGGTTGTGATCAAAAACTGGCGCAGCATACTATTCACCATATTCGTGAGACAAAGGCTGGCTATGTAGCACAGGCAGACTTGGTTAACCAAAGTACTTTGTATCAGGCACTTTTTAAGGCTTTGGATCCAAAAGAAGATATCCTTCAATACTTGCTTGGAGGACTACAGGCTATTAACACGCATGCAAAACTAGCCGAGTCACCCATGCTTCCCATAGAAAAGCAAGCGCTACAGCAGCTCCTTCAGCAGCTTAGTAGTCTTCGGACAACCCTTGCACACCCCTTAAGCAAGGTCACAGACTTTGTCCATCTATTCCGACAATTAATGCGGACAGCATCCCTTCCTCTGGCCAATCAATCGTTAGCAGGCATACATATCTTGAGTATTATGGAAACTAAAAACCTGGATTTTGACAACATTTTTATTATGGGGATGAACGAAGGTCACTTTCCCGCGCAAATGGGTTTCTCCTCCTTTATCCCTTACAACTTGCGCAAAGGTTATGGACTGCCTATCGCTGATCAGTACCAGGCTTCCTTATATGCCTATCATTTCTACCGACTGCTACAGCGCGCTCAGCATGTATACATCACCTATAGCACCCAAACATCGGTCAACAAACAAGCGGAGATGAGCCGTTACCTTTGGCAGCTGCTCTACGAATCCAAACTAGCTATTAAAAAGCATGTAGCAGTACAGCCTACTTATATACACACTGCCCACCCTATTGTGATTCCCAAAAAAGAACATGTCTTAGACCAGCTTGCTCAGTTTACCGTACACCCTAATGGATCCACCCAGGGCCTGACACCCTCTGCCCTGAATACTTATCTAGACTGCAGCCTGCGTTTTTATTTTAAATACATTGCCCAAATCAAAGAACCACAGCCGCCCCAACAAGAAGTCAATAGCTTGGTTTTTGGCAATCTACTGCATAAGGTGATGAAAAAGCTTTACGCACAGCTGATACTGAAAAAGCAGCATCAGCTCATCCAGCAAGAAGATATCAGAGCTTTGCAAAAATGCGTGGCACTCATAATCCAGGATACCTTTGCGCATGCCTTTCACCAAGGGCAAAAAAACCTTTTAAAGCTACAAGGGCAGCATGTCATCGCGCAAGCGGTTATGACCAAGCTGGTAACAAGGATTCTGAAAATAGACCAGGCTTATGCACCTTTTCAGCTTATAAGTCTAGAAACAGCCTACGAAGGGCAGCTGCGTATTGATGCTCAAGTAAATCAAGCTACCATCGCAAGGTTGCGCGGTACAGTTGATCGAGTGGACCTCAAGGAAGGGGTAGTTCGGGTGCTAGACTACAAAACAGGCCTTGATGAAAAGC